>SKHV01000487.1 GCA_007116765.1 Prolixibacteraceae bacterium
TTGATAAAGATATTTCGCTTACCGAGGAACTAATTTTTACCCATAATGAAAACTTCTTTTCTTTTGATTTTGCCGCCTTAGACTACATTACCCCCGAGAAGAATGAATATGCCTACATGATGGAAGGCTTTGATAATAACTGGATTTATTCAGGGAATAAAAATACAGCCAGCTATACCAACTTAGATGCCGGAGAATACATATTCAAAGTAATCGCATCGAATAACGAAGGAGTGTGGAATTATGAAGGCACCTCTCTGAAAATCCATATTTTGCCCCCATGGTGGGAAACTGTTTGGTTCAGACTGCTAACAATTGCAGCAATTGCAGCAGCAATTTTCATCATCGTTTATAAAAGAATTAAATACCTCGACAATCAAAGAATAACATTAAAAAAACTTGTTGATAAAAGAACACAAGAGTTACAAAATACGAATAACAAACTGCGTATTCAGACACAGGAGCTTACCCGCTCATACAATCTTCTTGAAGAAGGGCAGGCAGAGATAGAAATGCAAAGTGAAGAACTTTCGGCACAAAAAGAATCGCTTGAGAAATTAAACAAAGAACTGAATAATTTGAATGCCACCAAAGACAAGTTTTTCTCAATAATTGCTCACGATATTAAATCGCCCTTTAATGCCATTATTGGTTTTTCGGAATTAATTAAAGAGAATTATCAAACTTGGACCGATGAACAAAAAATCAGAACTATCGATATCATTCTAAACTCCTCAAGAACACTACACGAACTTCTTGAAAACCTATTACATTGGTCGCGAAACCAGCGAGGAACTATTTCATTTAATCCCCAAATAATTGATATCGAAGAACTTTTCAACAACATTGCTTCATTAACACAAGCTAACATAAAATCAAAAAACATAGAACTCACTACAAAAACTGAAGGAGAAAACCTTACTGCTTATGCCGATAAGTTCATGGTCGATTTAGTAATGCGTAACTTAATAAGCAATGCCATAAAATTCACATTCTCCGAAGGCCAAATAAAAATCACTGCTAAAAACGTCAACTCATTTGTGAGAATTGAAGTGGAAGACAGTGGTACGGGAATATCTGAAAATGCATTACAAAACCTATTTTCGATTGAGACCAACCAAACCACGCCAGGCACAAATAAAGAAAAAGGCACCGGACTGGGACTAGTACTGGCCAAAGAGTTTGTTGTTCAAAACGGAGGAGAAATTGGAGTAAAAAGCACTGAAGGCAGGGGTAGCACATTCTATTTTACCCTTCCTTCAACTAAACCTAAAAAAATATGATTATTGGAATACTAAAAGAAACCGATTCGCACTTTGACAAAAGAGTTCCAATAACCCCGTATTATGCAAAAAAAATAAAAGCACTATATCCTCATATTGAAATAAAAGTTCAACCTTCGGAACAAAGAGTATTTTCAAACGCCGAATACGAAAATGCCGGTATAACACTCAGCAAAAACCTAAACGACTGCGATGTACTCATAGGCATAAAAAAACCAATACTAGAAACTCTAATCCCCAATAAAACCTATCTGTTTTTTGCACACGTTGCGAAGCAACAAGCCTCGCATAAGAAATACTTTCAGGAAATATCGAAACGTAAAATAACCCTTATCGATTTTGAATATTTCTCTAATGAAAATGGGAAACGACTCACTGCT
Organism: Prolixibacteraceae bacterium; assembly: GCA_007116765.1. Classification (GTDB taxonomy): domain Bacteria; phylum Bacteroidota; class Bacteroidia; order Bacteroidales; family Prolixibacteraceae; genus Roseimarinus. The sequence goes on from SKHV01000487.1 coordinate 1,664, forward strand.
TTTGGTTATATGGCCGGCATAGTGGGTACCTACCACCTAATCAATATGCTTTTAAAAAAGCAACAAAATTCTTTTCTACCACTCATCGAAAATTTTCAAAGCGCCGAACAGCTCATTCAATTTTTGAAGCAAAAAAGCATAAAACCCACAAAAATAGTGCTTACCGGAAAAGGCAAGGTTGCTACGGGTGCAAGCTACTTATTAAAATCGATAGGTATAGCACAGGTTTCAACCACCGACTTTATAAACAATTCCTTTGATAAAGCTGTATTTTGCATACTATCCGAATCTGATTATATCACACATAAACAGTATAACACTTACAACAAAACCGATTTCAGAAATCAACCCAAAAACTATATTTCAACATTTAACCGCTTTACCTGTATTGCCGATGCATACATAGCCTGCCACTACTGGAAAAACACCTACCCCAATTATCTCACATCATCTGACCTGAAAACGGAAAAACATAAAATGAACTTCATTGCCGACATTAGTTGCGACATCGATGGACCAATTGCTTCAACATTAAGAGAGAGCAGTCACGCAAACCCCTATTTCGACTACAATCCTTTCACCAAAAAAGAAGAAGCACCATTCTCCTCGAATAAGAATATTCACGTGATGTCAATCGGGAACCTCCCTTCGGCAATGCCCCGCGAAGCATCCGAGTTGTTTTCAAAAGCAATTTTCGATCACATCATCCCATTGCTGTCTGCAAAACCACAACACAAAATCATACAAAAAGCGACCATTCTCAGCAAGGGCGAATTAGACATAAATTTTGAGTATCTTCGCACTTACTTGAACTCTTAAGATTTGTAATTATGATTAAGATTATTGTGCCGTTGGCAAACGGCTTTGAAGAAATTGAAGCCATTGTTCCTGTTGATGTGTGGCGCAGAGCAGGTTTTGAAGTACTAACTGTTTCAATTACCGATAAAATACTTGTAACGGGAGCACACAACATAACACTGGCAACTGATACAACACTTGAAAAAGTCGATTTTTCGGATGCTAGTATGATTTTCCTTCCGGGTGGTATGCCCGGTGCAAAAAACCTCGATGAATGTGACGAATTAAACCAAATTCTAAAATCGTTCAATCTAGAAGGAAAAACTATAGGCGCAATATGTGCCGCACCAATGGTTTTAGGGCATAATCAAATATTGAAAGGGAAAAATGCCACATGCTTTCCGGGTTTCGAACACGAGCTTTACGGGGCAAACTTCACCGGAAATACAGTTGAGACCGACCAAAATATTGTTACCGCAAAAGGTGCAGGTGTAGCAATGGAGTTTGCTCTTGAAATAGCTACCCGCTTCAAAGACAAAGAATTTACACAAAAGCTTGCTGCTAAAATGCAGGTTCCGGATTAACACCTTTTAAGGCTGTTATTTTTCCATGTCTTTCAGGTGTAGGTCAAGTGCTTTTACCGATATCTGAATTTCCCATAGCGAAATTCCTAACGACACAATTAAAAGCAACAAACCTGAACCAAAAACCCACGATGCAGTAAACATTAGGTTTATATAAATCAGAAACATTGACGCTACGCATAAGAAAAGGCTCAACACACCCAATATTTGCATGTACTTAGTAAGCATCAAACGCTTGCGAAGGTTATTGATTTGTGCAAGTAAAACAGAATCGGGGTTCTGTTTAAATTTCTCGTATAAATTACGAACCAATTGGGCATATCCCAAAAATCGATTAGTATAAGCAAGCAGAATTAACGACACGGCAGAAAAAAGCAGCGCGGGTGTAGTCAGGGTTAATGTTTCCATGTATCAGGCTTTTGCATATTATTTTACAAAAATAACAGATTATTGCATTTCAGTATTAATAATCATAAATTAACATCATTATTAAATATGAGATAGCGCAAAAAACTATTTTTGCACGCTCATTTCTCAACACAACTTACATTTACAGTATTATGAAAAGAACAAAGATTGTAGCCACCATATCTGACTGGCATTGCGAGCCCGAATATATCAAAGAATTACACGATAACGGGGTAAACGTTGTACGCATGAACACTGCCCACATTAACCGCGAAGGTGCCACAAAAATCATGAACAATGTGCGAAAAGTATCAAACAAAATTGCGATACTAATTGACACAAAAGGCCCCGAAGTGCGCACAATAAATGTCGAAACCGACATGGAAGTCAGCTACGGAGACAAAATAAAGGTTAGCGGAAATTTATCGTTGCCAGCCGACTTGCTTGTGAATTACCCCCTCTTTGTAAACGATGTAAGCAAGGGCACAAAATTGCTTATCGACGATGGCGAAATTGAACTTGAAGTTTACGACAAAGACAATGATTATTTATACACAGAAGTAACTAATAATGGAATAATAAAAAACAGGAAAAGCATTAACGTGCCGGGCACAACCATTAATCTTCCTTCGCTAACCGAAAAAGATGTTGATTTTATACATTTTGCCATCGAAAACAACATTGAATTTATTGCCCACTCGTTTGTGCGTAACAGACAAGACGTGCTCGACATTCAAGGTATTTTGGATGAACAGCAAAGCCCCATCAGAATAATTGCAAAAATTGAAAATCAGGAGGGTGTTGATAAAATTGATGAAATACTCAATCATGCCTACGGAGTAATGATTGCACGCGGTGATTTGGGTATCGAAATCCCTTCTGAAAAAATACCTTCGGTATCCAGAATGCTCATTAAAAAATGCATCGAACGCAAACGCCCTGTTATTATGGCAACACAAATGCTGCATTCAATGATTGACCATCCAAGACCCACACGTGCCGAAATAAGTGACATTGCCAATGCAGTATATAACCGTTGCGATGCCATTATGCTAAGTGGCGAAACCGCTTATGGAAGATACGGTGTTGAAGCAGTAAAAATGATGACCAAAGTTGCCATTGAAGTGGAAAAGAATAAAGACAGAAGAAACGACATACTTCCTCCCATAAACTTCGACACTTCGTCGTTTTTAGCAGCAAAAGCACTTGAGGCGGCGCAGGAGATGAATACTACCGCAATAGTAACTGACACGTTTTCGGGACATAACGCCCGACATATTTCTGCATTCAGAAGCGAAATGCCTGTATATGCAAAATGCTATAAGCCTCGCGTTATGCGAGAAATGGCACTCTCCTACGGAATATTTCCATCACTTATTGCTCCTGAGAAAAACCGAGATGAAACCATACGTGCCTGCTTACAAAGTCTTGTTGACGAAAATTTGATTAACTCAAAAGACACAATAGTTTATCTGGGCAGTAGTTATGGTATACGTGGTGCAGCTTCGTTTCTGGAAATTATTAAAGTTGAAAATGGAATTCAACCTATACCTGAAGAAGATTTAATTGATTTGATTGGTCCTAAAGATTTGTAGTTCGGCATATGATAATAAATAGAAGGTTATTGTTTTGCATTAACTTATCGAAACAATAACCTTCATTTACATAGTACAAGCGGTAGTTTCAAATGAAACACTGCTCCCTCTCCCAATTCGCTTTCAGCACATATTGTTCCATTATGCTTTTTCACAAACTCTTTACAAATAACTAAGCCCAGGCCTGTACCTTTTTCATTTTCTGTGCCGGGACTTCTTACTTCAGAATCGAGACTGAAAATTTTCCTCAAATTTTCTTTGGAAATACCAATTCCGTTATCGGTAATTGAAGCATAAAAATAACCCGACTCAATTTTAGCGTTGATTTCAATTTTTCCACCTTTATGCGTATATTTTATTGCATTGTTTATCAAATTCCGAAAAACAGCTTCAAGCATATATCTGTCGGCTTCAAGTATAAATTCGCCACGAACCTGATTTTCAACTAAGATTGATTTCTGACGTGCAAGTGGCTCGAGATATTTCACTACGCTTTCAATCGAATTAGCAACATTATACTCTTCGGGCATAAATGTTATTTCGTTTGTTTGTGTTCTGCTCCACTCGAGCAAATTTTCAAGTAAGCGGTTCAATTGATTGCATGCACTGTAAATATCGTTTGTGTAATTTGCCCTTTCTTCGTCGCTTAATTTCTCATAGTGTTTACTGAATAAAAAAGATAAACCTGTTGCATTATGCAAAGGATTACGTAAATCGTGAGCAAGAATTGAGAAAAATCTGTTCTTAGAATTATTTGAAAGCATGAGCTCATGCTGCGACAGTTGTAGTTCTGAATTCATACTATTCATATGCTTATTCATTTCTTCCAACTTCTTATTTTTTCTTTCAATGAGTTTATTTTTATCGGTCAACACGGTATTTGCGTTAAGTTTTTGTCTGTACGAAAGAATAATGAAATAAACCAAAATAATCAAAACTACAATTACCATTACAGCCAATTGTCTTTCTTTTCTAACCTTAACAGCCATATATTCAGCCTCAAGTTTTTCGCTTTTTAGTGCATCAATTTCTGTTTCTTTTTGCAGTAATTCTAATTGCGAAAGAAGCTCATTGTATCTATCCGCACTTTCGACAGTAAATAAACTGTCATTAAGTGCATTATACTTTTGATTAATATCGAAAGCCTTTTTGTAGTTTTGGTTATAATACTCTAGGTCAACTAATTCAATGTATGCACTTAACAATATTGTATTGAAATTGTATTCACGTGCTTGCTCAATCACTTCATGTATCAACTCACGTGCCTCGTCAAAATTATAAGTGTCGGACAAAACAGTTGCAATTCCAAGTTGTGATGTCAGTAAGCCACGTTGATAATTAGCCTGTTCAAACAAAACCAAGGAACTGTCGTAATAATAAAGAGCGGAATCGAAAAGTCCGTAATGATTATATAAAGCACCTAAATTATTAAGAATATGGGCACTGTAATAGTCTTCTTCCAAGTCAATAAAGATTGAAAACGCTTCACGATACTTTGTTAAGGCATTGGCAAAATCGTCTTTATTTCGATAGTCGATAGCAAGAGTATTATAAATAATTCCCAAATGCAACGAATCATTTAATTTTTGTGCTAATTCTATTGCTGTAGGAGCCACATAATGCAACAAATTTTGACCTTCGGGATAATATTGTAACGTAATTAGGTTTATTAGCAAAATTAGTTTGAGTGATTCATATTCATAATCTAGCTCATGAATTTGCTCAAGCATGTCTAAAGCTTCCAAATAATGATCAAATGCCTCGCTTAAATTGTTTTCAAAACTGCATATTAAGCCAATACTGTTTTTAATATTCAAGTAAATGATTGTATCGTTACAAGTCAGCGAATAAGGCAAAGCCTGCATGTAATAATCCTTGGCCTCGGTATAATTCTGACTGTAATAATAATATTCTGCAAGTAAATAAGTCAATTTGAGCCAGTTGTATTCATCTTGCTCAATAGGAGTATGTTTAAGCTCTTCATCAATACTTATCTTGGCTTTGTCTAATTCACCATTTTCAAGAAATACAGATATCTGATACAATTTATTGTCAATTGTTTCAAAATCTGCATTACCTAATACTGAACTACTACCTTCAGAGCGCACTGACATAGAAACACTTATAAAAATAAGAATCATATACACTCTTAGTTTAGTCATCATAAAGTCGGTTTAGTATAATAACTTTCGAAAATAACTAAAAAAAAAGAGAAGCACATAAAATGTCAATTTAAAACTGCAATTCTTGAAGTATTATCGTATTTTTGAAATAGTGATAAACTTAAAGCTATAATATTATGGATTTTAAAACATTAGTGAATAGCAGACACTCGGTTCGGAAATTCACTCCGAAAGAAATTGAAGCCGACAAGCTGGAATTAATTTTTGAAAGTGCACAAAAAGCTCCTTCAGCGGTTAACTTTCAACCGTATAAAGTATACGCTATAAAAAGTAACGATAAACTTGAAGCAATTAAGTCATGCTATCATCGCGAATGGATAAAAACAGCTCCAATAATTTTGCTAATTACGGGTAATCATAGCATGGCATGGAAGCGGGGCGGTGACAATAAGGACTTTACTGACGTTGACGCAGCCATTTTTGCAGACCATATTACCTTACAAGCGGCCGAATTAGGTATTGGTACTTGTTGGGTATGTAATTTCGATGTTAATGCTGTTAGCGAATTACTAGAACTCAGTGCCGAAGAAGAGCCAATATGCTTACTACCAATGGGATATCCCGCAAACACTGAAATACCGCCTAAAAAACGTAAAAGCATTGATGAAATAGTGGTATGGATCTAAAAAAAAACCGCGGGAACCACCCCGCGGTTTACCTTAACCAAACTAACAAAACCAAACCTTATGAACTAAAATGTAAAGTAAAAATGAAATGTATCCGGTTTAGAATGATCCATTTCAATATTTAAAACAATTTCGTAATAAAAAAGTTTAAAATCAATGTTTTTACTATAAAATTTTATTTCCACCGCACTCCAATACTCAATAAACGGTGTTTTAATGATCTTCGAATACGATTTTTGATTTTCACTAACGGAGCATTTTCAAATTTTTTGATATATTCATCAATAGGTATTGCCAGCTTATCGGGGTTATTTTCAACCCACTTTATAACCGAGTTGTATTGCTCCTCTTGCAAATCGAAATTTAAAAAAGGATAATTTTCTTCCAACTGAGGCATGCATACCCAAATATTTTCAGCCACTTTGTTCTTTCTCGTCCACTTATGAAACCGTTTAATAAAGGTATTAAATCCGTTCTGAGAAATCATATCAAGGAAAAGCCTAAATATCCGCATATCCCTAATGTTGATATTAAAGTGGCTTTTTGAAGAAAGCATGTGGTTCAAATTTTCAAAATCGTGCTGCGATATCTCACGCATAGGTGAAATAATGTATAAGTTGTCAAATGGTTCATTTTGTCTAAAATAGCGTTTCATGTAATAATCGAAACGCCTGAAAGAGCCACCTGTCCCCCCGTCGGCAAAATTCCCGTTAAGAAACCTATTGCGCCTATCGTTATACGCTCGTATTTTCTGATCGGGAAACACAATGGGTATTGCCGAGGTTGCCATCAATAAATCAAGCAAATCGATATCTACATGTCGATTAAAAAAGTTAGATGCCCAAATAGTAGTAAGCCGCCGATAAGAAAAAGCAAGTATAAATGAAATAAACTCACAATCTTCGAGTGTTTCAATTTCTGCTTTTTTTAAAAAGTCACTCATGCTTTTACGTAAAGGGTCTGTATCAACCGGTAATGATTTCTTCTGTTTGAAAATATCTTCGGTGTGTATTTTGAAAAGTAAATTTTCTTTATAGTCTTTCTCCCACGACAAAGAATTTTTCTTTCTGAAACATGCGTTAATGGCACCAATATTCAAGGCTCCTGAGCTAAACCCAGCCAATATTGTATTTTCGGGATTAACTTCAAGTCCTTTGTACTCAATTAACTTGTCAAAAATTGCTACCTCTTGTGAAATCCGGGCTGCAGCACCGGTTAAAAACAATGCATCTTTCATGGTTATTTATCGTTTTTGATTTTTTCAACAGTTATACAAGTTATAAATATTAGTAAAGATATCACACAAAAGTTATTAATTATTATTGCACCTTTTCAACTACAAATGTTTAAGTATACAAGTTTTGATACATGTTGAATTTTTCATGTTTTATTTTACCTTTGAGTAAAGAGTAATAATAGAGTAATAAATTCGAAATTCATATTTTAAATTTTAACAGAAATAAAAAAATTGATATAAATGAAGAATTTTCTGAAGGCATTATCGTCGCCAATTTTCATGGCTTTTTTATTGGTAGTATTAATAATAGCCATGGCTACTGCCACCTTTATTGAAAACGATTTTGGAACACAATATGCCCGCATGAAAGTGTATAACGCTTTCTGGTTTGAGTTTTTATTGTTTATGATAGCTATAAATCTCACTTTACGAGTTTTTGAACTAAAGCTTTACAGGCCTCAGAAACTTTCAATTTTTCTGTTTCATATTGCTTTTGTGATAATGATAATTGGAGCTGCAGTTACCCGGTATACCGGAATTGAAGGCACAATGCACATTAGGGAGAATCAATCGTCGTCGGAAATAATAACCTTTGAAAGAAACGTTACCATAGAAGCAAAAAGCGAAACTGAAAGCATAAAAGAACATTATGCCAGCCAAATCGACAACCGCAAACCTTTTAAAGAATCGTTTAGCTTAAATAATTCAAAGTACACCATTGAATTAACCCGTTATTTTCAAAATGCGGTACCTCAGGCGGTATCGGCTCCCAATGGCGATAAAACAATAGGATACATTATTACAGGTCACAACCTGAGAGGTGCAGAGTACATTTTAAACAAACAAATAAATCACTACCAAAACTTTAACGTATCATTCAACAACAGCACGCTTACCGATATTAACCTTGAGACAATAAACGGCACCATTTATATTCACTCGCCTCACACAATAGCGGTTAGCTCAATGGGCTCCGACGAAGTAGTTATAATTGAAAACGATACGGTAAAAGTTGAACCTCGTTTAATTTATCGTGTAAACCATTTCAATTTTGTTTTTCAAGATTATAATCCATCGGCAGTAATATCTCCGGCTCCGGCCGGACACAGCATGCATTCGCAGGGCATGAAGGCAATGATTTTTTCGATTCGGCAAGGCATGCACAAAAGCGAAGTAACACTTTGGGAGCACCAATGGGGCAACACTCCGGTTTATACCTCAGTAAACAACACCGATATTGGAATAAGCTACGGAAACCGTATAATTGATCTCCCGTTTAGTTTGCATCTCGACGACTTTGTGATAGAGCGCTACCCAGGCTCAATGAGTCCCTCCTCGTTTTCAAGTTACATTCAAATATTCGAAGAAGATAAAGCTCCACGTCCTTATCATATTTACATGAACAACATTCTCAAAATTAACGGATACCGCTTTTTCCAATCGTCGTACGATCAGGATGAACTTGGAACTATCCTTTCGGTTAACCACGATCCATGGGGCACCGGCATTACATATTTCAGCTACTTTCTGCTAATTGTGGGCATGTTGTGGTCGCTTATTAACCCGGCAAGCTATTTCAGAAAAACAGTGGTAAAAGACAAATCGTTTTTAGTATTGATAATCCTGTGCAGCATTTTGCCTGTTTCGTCGTTTGCACAAAATAAAAACAAAATAGCATTCGATGCAGTTGAACGTAAACATGCCGAAGAATTCAGCAAAATAAAAGTACAAAACAACAGAGGACGCACCGAACCCATCCACACTTTTGCTTCTGCAATTACACGAAAACTTGCACGAAAAGAAAGTCTGCATGGGCTCACTCCTGCTCAGTTGTTTCTTGAAATGAATATGGATCCTCAAAAATGGATTGAAATACCTCTAATTCGGGTAAAAAATAACGACTTGCGTGATTATCTGGGGATTACAGGCAGCTATGCTTCGTATATTGATTTTGTGACGCACGAATACGGGTATATTTTGCAAGAACATGTGCAGACTGCCTATGCCAAACCTGCGGCACAGCGCACAAAATTTGACAAAGAAATTATCAAAACCGATGAAAAGGTGAACATTTGCTACGGAATATTTACCGGTGATTATTTAAGGATTTTCCCTGTTCCTGGCAACCCCGACAGCACCACATGGTATACAGCACATAATGCTACAAAGGTAGCCGTCAGCAAGCCCGATTCGATGTTTTTTGACACAATTCTCACTCGCTATTTTGAAGCATTACAAAATGCAAAAAGCGAAGGCAATTACACCAAAGCGAATGAGCTTCTGGAAACTATTAAATTGCACCAGCAACAATATGCAGCGTACAATTTGCACTCGCCCACGCGTATAGAAACTGAAATTATTTACAATAAAATTAATCCGTTTAAAAAATTATTTCCATTTTATTTAGCACTGGGCATCATCCACTTGATTGTACTAATCACCTTCATAACCATTGGCAAAAAGCCTTCGATATTTGTCAACCGAATTTTCTTCTATACCATACTTGCCGGGTTCATATTACATACACTGGGCATTGCAGCCCGCTGGTACATTTCGGGCTATGCTCCCATGAGTAACGGATACGAAACCATGGTGTTTATTGCCTGGGTTACCGTACTTGCCGGTTTTATTTTTAACAAAAATTCAAGTTTCTCATTAACTGCCACATCGGTAGTGGCAGGCCTCACATTAATGGTTGCCAACCTTAATTTCATGGATCCGGTTATTACCAATCTGGTTCCCGTACTGCAATCGTATTGGCTAACCATTCATGTTTCGGTTATTACGGCAGGTTACGGCTTTTTAGCCCTTGGTGCTATATTGGGGATTATAAATCTGATACTTGTAACTCTGCGTTCGGGTAAAAACCACAAACGCATAGCCGATACTATAGTTGAATTAACTGTAATTAACCAAAAATCATTAATTGTAGGCCTTTACTTTTTGACAATCGGCTCATTTTTAGGTGCTGTTTGGGCTAACGAGTCGTGGGGGCGCTATTGGGGCTGGGATCCAAAAGAAACCTGGGCTTTGATTTCAATACTTGTATATACCATTATCACACATGCCCGATTAATACCGGGAATAAAAGGGTTCTTTGTATTCAACACGCTATCGTTATGGGGTTTCAGCTCTATAATAATGACATTCTTTGGGGTAAATTATTATCTATCAGGCTTACATTCATACGCTGGAGGAGATCCGGTACCGGTTCCATCGTTTGTGTACTACACTGTATTCATTTTTATTGTTTTAACAGTAGGGGCATGGTACAATTACAATAAATTTAAAGTAGCTGAAAAAAGCACAAATGATATAGAAGTGAATGATTAAATTTTATTAAAATTAAAAAAA
>SKHV01000247.1 GCA_007116765.1 Prolixibacteraceae bacterium
ATAAATTATATTTCAAATTTAGCAAATATAACTCAATTATATTAACATAATTTTGTAATTTCTTATATGGTGTATTGTCATATGAAATTATACGATAAGTAATATCTGGCATTCTTGAGTTGCCATTTTTTTTGTCATTTCATGTTCTTAAACATATTTTTATTACCGCAAAGCTTACCGCAAAGCTTTGCGGTAATTCTCATTAAAACAGGTACTTGTATAGTGTGAAAAAGTTGATGAAATTTGATTTGTTTTTGGGATTAATCCCAAGATATAATCAGAATATCTAACTTAAACTATGAAAAAATGAACAGGAAATTAATTGTTTTTCTCCTATGGCTTGCTTTACTATCACTCGTTGGTAGTTTAAGCACATTTGGAGTTAGTTTTGATGAAAATCAAAAAACTGTATCGGGTAGGGTTTCCGATACTTCAGGTCAACCATTACCAGGCGTGACAGTAGTTGTGAAAGGAACTACACAAGGAACTATTACCAATGCGAATGGTGAATACGTATTATCAAATGTATCGGATGATGCATCTTTGATTTTTTCATTTGTGGGTATGCGTACTACAGAAATGATTGTAGGAAATCAATCGGTAATAAATGTTGCTTTAGAAGAAGATGCGATTGGTTTGGAAGAAGTTATTACTGTAGGTTACGGTATTCAGCGAAAGGAAACATTAACCGGTTCTGTTGTAAATGTTGCAGGCGAGGAATTGGCTAAAAACCCTACAGCCAACGTAACTGCAACCCTTCAAGGCCGATTACCCGGCTTGGTTGCCAGCCAACGTTCAGGTGAGCCCGGAAGAGATGATCCAAATCTTTTGATTCGAGGTAATGGAACATTTGGTGATAACTCACCTCTAATTATTGTTGATGGTGTTGAACGAAGCTTATTGGGTAGGTTAAACCCCGATGAAATTGAAAGTGTTTCGGTATTGAAGGATGCATCGGCAGCAATTTATGGTGCACGTGCAGCAAATGGAGTTATTATCGTTACAACAAAACAGGGAGTTATTGGCAAACCTGTTTTTAGTTTATCATTGAATAATGGCTTCCAGCAACCAACTAAAGTACCTGAGATGCTCGATGCCGCCACTTTTGCCGAGGTATTCAATGAAGCAGAATGGTACAGAAGAGGACGACCTGATGAATACTCTCCATTTTACTCAGATGCTGCTATTGAAAAATTCAAAGATGGAAGCGATCCGGTTTTATATCCTAACACCAACTGGATGGATGAAGTTCTAAAACCATTCTCACTACAACAAAGAGTCAGTTTACAAGTGAACGGAGGTTCAGAAGCAATGAGGTACTTATTATCTTTTGCAGCCTTAACCCAGGATGGGCAATTTAATAACGACCCAACCCAATACAGTCAGTATAATGCCAGGGTAAAAGTTGATGTAAACCTGAGCGAAAATATAAGTGTTGGTGCAAACATAAATGCAATTTTCAACAACAGAGATTATTCAACAGTTGAAACATGGATTAACTTCTCCAATATTCTTGTTGCCAACCCTACTTTACCTGCCCGTTATCCCAATGGACTCATTGCACCGGGGCGCCTGGGCGAAAACCCGTTATTGCTCGATCAGCGTGGCTACGACAGGACTGAAGATATGCCCATTTATTCAACGTTTACTGCAACTTATAAAGTGCCGTTTATTGAAGGCCTGCGTGTAGATGCTTCATTTAACTACGATGTGAGTAATCAGTTTCAAAAATATTTCAGCTTACCTTATTACTACCACGAGTATAACGTGAATACTGAGGAGTATGAGAAAAAGCAGGGCACCGGAGCTTCTACTGTTGAACTTACCGATACTTACAGGAAATGGACAACAATGATGTATAACTACAGAATAACCTATGACCGAACCTTCAACAATCATCAAATTGTAGCTATGGTCGGGCAGGAACAACAACAGAATTCGCACACATGGGCTTCAGCATATAGAAAGAATTTTGTAAGTCCGGCAATCGATCAAATAAATGTAGGAAGTACCGATCCTGAAGATAAGAACAACGGAGGATCGGCAACTGCCAGTGCTTATAACAATTACTTCGGTAGGTTTAACTATAACTTTCAACACAAATATTTGCTCGAATTCTTATTCCGTTACGATGGTTCACAAATTTTTCCTGAAGGAGAACGCTACGGTTTTTTCCCCGGTATTTCTTTAGGCTGGCGTATATCAGAAGAAGATTTCATTAAAAGCAATTTTACTTCTGTTGACCAATTAAAGCTGCGATTCTCGCATGGGCAAATAGGAAATGATCGTGTAGGGCAATATCAGTATCTGCAATCCTATTCATTTGGAAATAATTATGTATTTGGGGGCAACGATGCTGCTGCTATATATGCCAATACTATGCCCAACCCCAATATTACATGGGAGGTCAGTAAGAAAACCGACATAGGAGTTGATGCCTATTTATGGAATAGTTTGTTGGGAATGGAACTGACCTTATGGAAGGAGAATCGTTCAAATATTTTGGCACAAAGAAACCTCTCAATTCCGGCAATAGTCGGCTTTTCTGCTTTGCCCAGTGAGAATATTGGAGAGGTTGATAACCATGGGTTTGAAGCAGTAGTTACACATAGAAATAAACATAACAGGTTGTCATACAATGTGAATGCCAACGTTGCTTATGCCAGAAGCAAGATTGTATTTATGGACGAAACACCACAGGCCGAACCATATCAAAGCCGCACAGGGCTTCCTGTAGGTGCATCTCTATTTTATAAAGCTGATGGAATTTTCAGCTCTCAGGAAGAGTTGGATGAATACCCTCATGCAAATGGCACTCAGGTGGGTGACATAAGAATTGTAGACATGAATGACGACGGAGTAATAGATTCAAAAGATCAGTTTCGTTTTGATAAATCAGCAACTCCCGAAATCGTTTTTGGTTTGAATTTGGGACTTCAATATCTGAACTTTGACCTGAGCATGTTCTTCCAGGGACAAACCAACGCTTATAATTACGACGATGTTTTTGCACGATTAGGCAATACAACTTTCGACAATGCAATGGTTGTCAGAGCAGAAGACCGATGGACTGCTGATAATCCAAATGGATCCATGCCCAGAGCGGATGCCTTTCAGCCCGGAAGTACAACTTTCTTCTTGTACGATGCAACCTTTGTAAGGCTTAAGTCATTTGAATTTGGATATTCAATACCTAATCATGTTATTTCAAGAGTAGGTTTTGATGACATTCGTTTGTATATAAGTGCTTCAAATTTATTGACATGGGCTAAAGATATCAAGTGGTCCGATCCCGAATTGAGCGGGAATACTCTTTATTATCCGCAACAGCGTATAATTAATCTAGGACTTAATGTTAAATTTTAAAATACTTTGAAATGAAAAAATTAATTATAATAATTATATGCGTATTGTCATTTTCTTCTTGTAATGACGATATACTGGATATCCCGGCAAAAGACCGCATTGCTGAAGATATTGTTTGGACTGATGCGAACCTTATCAGAGCATATCATACTGAGCTTTATAATTGTATTCCTCATGGTTTTAGAATACACATGCAATCAAAAGCAACAGACGAAGCTTACTGTAGTGTTTCGTGGGATATTGGTATTATTCAGGCCGGATCGCTTACTCCTGATAATGTAACGTCGGTGTCCAATACTCATTGGACAGGTGGTGGTAACCTTTACTATTGGGATACAGGTTATCAATACGTTCGAAAAATAAATATCTTTCTTGAAAAAATGGAAGGTGATATTCAACTTGAACACAAAGAACGCCTGATTGCTGAAGCCAAATTTCTAAGGGCTTATACTTATTTTATGCTCATACATCGATTTGGAGGTGTTCCTATTGTTACTGAATCATTTGGAATGGATGATGACATTACTTTTTCAAGAAGCAGTTTTGATGATTGTGTTGAATTTATAGAACAAGATCTAACTGAAGCAATAAAAGATTTGCCAGAAAAATATGCCGCAAGTGATTCTCAGTTTGGAAGAGCCACAAAAGATGCTTGTAAAGCTCTGCGTTCGCGAATGTATTTGTATGCAGCGTCGCCACTTTTCAATCCATCAAACGACAGGCAGAAGTGGCAAAAAGCTGCCGATGCGGCTGAAGATCTTTTGGATAGTGACTATGCACTTTTCCCTGATTATGCCAAATTATTCAACCAACCAAGTGGCGCAGCAAATAGTGAATTGATTTTTGCCAGAACCTTTTCAACAACCAATTTCCATCAGGCTCCAATGCATAATCTAGGACGCCGTTATGGTGCATATGGCGGATGGTGGGCGAGTAATGGTCCTTCACAAAACTTGGTCGACGATTATGATATGATTAACGGTGAACCTCCGTTTATTTATGTGAACGGTGAAAAAACAATCAATCCTGCATCGGGATACGATCCACAGGATCCATACAAAGATCGGGACCCTCGTTTATATGAATCAATTATTTTTGATGGTTCAACATATCATGGTGATTTACATGAAATGTGGGTCTCTACTGACGAAAATACCTGGGGATATGACTCATACAAACAAAGTGGAGATAACCCGCGTTCAAATTATATCATGAAGAAGTTTATGCCTGACGAAGGAGTTGATCTTAGTTGGCAAGAAACCTATACAAATCCCTGGATTATTTTTCGTTATGCTGAAATTTATCTAAATTATGCAGAAGCTATGTTTGAACTTGGAGATGAAGCAACATGCCGTGAATATATTTCAAGAGTAAGAGAAAGAGTTGGAATGCCTGCCATACCAAATACCGTTACAGGTGAAGAATTAAGAAATAGAATTTACAACGAACGCAGAATCGAGTTTGTTTTTGAGGAACATCGCTTCTGGGATGTACGAAGATGGAAAATTGCAATGGAAATTGAAAACAGGCCGATTTATGGAATGGACATATATAAAGATGTAGATACTGGTGAGAAATCTTATGAACCCGTTTTATTGAATGAACGAGAGTTTCTCGAAGAAATGTATCTGTTACCAATTGCTACCGATGAAATCAGAAAAACATCACTGGAACAGAATCAAGGTTATAGATAGATGGTTAAGTTAAGCAAGGGTGCATGATTTGTTTCATTGCACCCTTGTTTTTATATTCAAATTCTAAAACATTTTATCCGATATTAAAAAACGAACATTGATATTGGTCGTATCTTTACTATTTACTAACATAAACCTAATGCAGAAATGAGAATCTCGAAAATCTTGACAACTTTTTTATTGTTATTTAGTATTTCTATTGCATATTCACAGCAAGCAAATGTAGTTTCACCAAACAAAAAAATTAGTATAGAATTACATAATCCAAAAAGCAATAGTTCAGGAGAATGGTATCTGAAGGTAAAATATTTAGAGAATGATAATTTTTTGGAAGTCATACCAAAAATAATACTTGGCTTATCACGCAGCGATCAGGATTTTTCCAAGGAATTGAAATTCCTTAAAAGCAGTAAACCCAAAACCATATACGAACAATATACCACGTTGCACGGAAAACGCTCTCAGTGCAGCAATTCGGCCAACGAGGTAGTAGTTGGTTTCGAGAATACGGGCAAAGCTAAAATGAACCTTATTCTAAGGGCTTATAACGATGGAGTAGCTTTTCGCTACGAATTTCCTGAGAAAGAAGGCACTTTCATTATTAACGATGAACATACCTCCTATGTTATCCCCGATAGCACACAGCGCTGGTTGCAAAAATTCGATCTTTCAAACGAAGGACTTTACACCGAAATGCACGATGACTCGGCTCAGGAAGATTGGTGCTATCCGGCGCTCTTTCATGCAGCCGATAGTTCATGCTGGTATTTAATACACGAAGCTGATGTGGACAGAAATTACTGTGCCACAAAACTCAGCAACCACGGCGAAAACTCAGCATACAAAGTTACACTGCCGTATCCGCACGAAGGCGAGGGCGAGGCATTGCCAACCATCAACCTTCCATGGGAATCGCCTTGGCGCGTAATCATAATGGGCAGCTTGTCCGATATAGTCGAATCTACACTGGTCGACGATGTATCAACACCATCGCTAATCGAAAATACCGATTGGATTAAGCCCGGCCTTGTTTCGTGGAACTATTGGTCCGATAATCACGGTACACGCGATTTTCAAACAGTTGCCCGTTTTACCGACCTGGCCGCAGCCATGGATTGGCCATATACCTTGTTCGATTGGGAATGGGACGTAATGTCGAATGGTGGTAACGTTGAAGATGCTGCAAAATATGCCCTTTCCAAAGGTGTTAAGCCTTTTATATGGTACAACTCGGGCATGTTTAAGTGGATTACCGCAACTCCGGTCGATCGCATGAAAACACATGAAAATCGTATGGAAGAATTTGCATGGCTAAAAAGCCTCGGCTTTGTCGGGGTAAAAGTCGATTTCTTTTTGAGCGAAAAGCAATATATGATTGAATATTATCTCGATATATTGGAAGATGCCGCTAAGTTCGAGATGATGGTGAATTTTCATGGCTGTTTGGTACCTCGGGGCTGGGCACGAACTTACCCGCATTTAATGACCATGGAGGCCGTGCGTGGAGCCGAATGGTACAACAACAATCACGAGCTCACCACCACTGCGCCCGCACATAATTCGGTAATGCCATTTACACGCAATGTGGTAGGTTCCATGGATTACACGCCGGTAACCTTTACCAATTCGCAGCATCCGCACATCACATCCTATGGGCACGAGCTGGCCTTGAGTGTAGTGTTCGAGTCGGCGCTTCAGCACATGGCCGACCGCCCCGAAGGTTACTACAATCTGCCCGATGCTCCAAGGTCGTTCCTCAAAGAAGTGCCCGTGGCATGGGACGACACCAAATATCTCGATGGCTACCCGGGACGCGATGTTATTGTAGCCCGTAAAAATGGCGATGCATGGTATTTAGGCGGGTTGAATTCTGAAAACAGAGTAAAAAATAAAACCATCAATTTCGATTTTCTGAATGATGGAGAACGATACAAACTGACCCTGATTGCCGATGGTGAACACGATAAGGCATTCAAAACAAGCTATATGGTTGTTGATAAATCTTCCGCAGTAGATGTTCAAATGCTACGGCGCGGAGGCTTTGCTGCAAGTCTAAAACCAATCAAATAAGTCAAAATGAAAAATCTACTCACACTCAAAAAAAGCTTTTTGCTATTGTTGGCATTTATACTGTCCGCTGGTTTATATGCACAGCAATACCCCTTTCAAAACCCAAACCTTAGTTTTGAAGAACGTGCCCGGGATTTGATTTCACGGCTTACTCTCGAAGAAAAGGCCTTGTTGCTATGCGACAATTCAGAACCCATACCGCGCTTGGGCATAAAACGATTCAATTGGTGGAGCGAAGCCCTGCACGGTTATGCCAACAACGACAGTGTAACCGTTTTTCCACAAAACATTGGCATGGCCGCCTCGTTTAACGATGAGCTGGTGTTTGAGATTTTCAATGCAGCGTCCGACGAAGGCCGTGCCAAATACCATCAGGCGCAGCGCCGTGGCGAAGAAAACCGCCGCTTCCTGAGTTTGTCGGTTTGGACTCCCAACGTAAATATTTTTCGCGATCCGCGCTGGGGGCGGGGACAGGAAACCTACGGCGAAGACCCGTACCTCATGTCGCGCATGGGCGTGCAGGTAGTGAAAGGCCTGCAAGGCCCCACCGATGCCAAGTACCGAAAACTGCTGGCCTGCGCCAAACATTATGCCGTTCATTCAGGTCCCGAATGGAGCCGTCACGAACTCAACGTAACAGATGTAAATCCACGCGAATTTTACGAAACCTACATGCCCGCCTTTAAAGCACTGGTGCAGGAAGCCGATGTGCGTCAGGTAATGTGTGCCTATCAACGCCTCGAAGATGAACCTTGTTGCAGCAACACCCGGCTTCTGCAACGCATATTGCGCGATGAGTGGGGTTTTCAACACCTGGTAGTGGCCGACTGTGGCGCCATAACCGATTTCTATACTACTCATAACGTTTCGTCGAGCCCTGTACATGCAGCTGCCAGGGGCGTACTGGCTGGTACCGATGTGGAATGCATTTGGGACAATTACCACTACAAAATGCTGCCCGAAGCGGTAGAAAAAGATTTGTTGAAGGAAGAAGACGTTGACCGTAGTTTGATGCGCGTACTTATGGGGCGTTTCGAATTGGGCGAAATGGACGACGATGCCATAGTACCCTGGGCACAAATACCTGCTTCTGTATTGAACAGCGAAAAACACCGAAAGCTCACCTATGAAATGGCCCAACAAACAATGACCCTGCTTTACAATCCGGTCAACGTTCTGCCATTGGACAAAAATTCAAAAGAAAAAATTGCGGTAATTGGCCCCAATGCCGACGATGAAGAAATGCTTTGGGGCAACTACAACGGAACTCCCATCAGCACAATTACCATACTCGACGGGATAGAATCAAAAATCTCACCCGAAAATATTTATCACGAAAAGGCAGTTGACCTCGTTGACGATAAAGTAACCATCAGCTATTTTTCACGTACTTCGTTTAATGGTCGTGCCGGTTTTAAAGCTACTTATTGGAACCACCCCAATTTTAACGGCGAACCGGTGGCCGTTCAGCAGCTGGTAAACCCCTTGAGGCTCACCGCTGCCGGTCAGCATGAGTTTGCACCGGGCGTGTGGCTCGAAAATTTCTCGGCCGTTTACGAAACGGAGTTTACACCCGAAACATCCGAAGAAATTGTTTTCAAAGGCGGGGCAACCGGTTTCTTTGAGTTAATCGTAAACGGTGAAACACTCGAAAGCTACACCAATTGGAGAACTTTATCCACCAGAATTCCCATGAAGGTTGAAGCCGGAAAAACATACCGCATCGAAATACGCTATGCCCAACGCGAAAACTGGCAGGCCAATATCGAATTCGATTTCGGACGCGAAGAAGACGTTGATTTTACTGCCTTAATTGAGCGCCTGCAAGGAATTGAAAAGGTTGTTTTCGTGGGAGGTCTTTCAGGTAGCCTCGAAGGCGAAGAAATGCCGGTATCGTACCCCGGTTTTAAGGGCGGCGACCGCACAAACATGGAACTGCCTGCAGTGCAGCGTAATGCGCTGAAGGCGTTGAGAGAGGCCGGAAAAACAGTGATTTTTGTAAACTGTTCGGGCTCAGCCATTGCTTTCGAACCCGAACTGGAAACAAGCGATGCCATTCTGCAAGCCTGGTACGCCGGCGAAAAAGGTGGCCTGGCTGTGGCCGATGTGCTCTTTGGCGATTACAACCCATCGGGCAAACTGCCACTTACATTTTACCGGAACTCCGATAAACTGGGAGACATTGAAGATTATTCGATGAAGGGACGCACTTACCGTTATACCAACGACCATTTGTTCCCGTTCGGTTTTGGGCTAAGCTATACCAATTTCGAAATAGGCGAGGCCAAATTAAGCAAGGCAATCATCACCGCCAATGAGTCCATAAACATAAATATTCCTGTGAGCAATACCGGTAAACGCGATGGAACTGAAATAGTACAGGTTTATGTACGCAAAGTGAACGACATTGAAGGCCCACTGAAAACCCTTCGGGGCTATCAGCGCATTGAAATACCTGCAGGACAAAGCATAAATGCAAATATTGAGTTGCCGCCATCAACTTTTGAATTTTACGATTGGAGCCAACGTAAAATTGCTGTAGTACCGGGCGAATACGAAATTTTATACGGGAACAGTTCTGCTGATGCCGATTTAAAATCTTTAATAATGATGATTCGTTAAGCGTTATCTGTGTTTTGCAGTCACTATTCAAAATCGAAAACGAAATGTATGGTGTATATGCTACTATTCATAACTATTAGAAAAACAAGAAATTGACAATAATACAATCGATAGATTAACTATGAAGACGATTTTAAAATTCACATTATTTTTTTCCAGTTTATTCTTTTTCCAGTTTGAAGTGTTTGCCTGGGAGGGGATGCCAACTCCTCCATTGCACGTTGAAGGCAACCAGTTGAAAGATCCTACAGGTAAAAGTGTTTTGCTCCATGGCTGGATGCAGCCCACCGAAACATGGTTCAACGGAGGTGGTTACCGTTACAGCAATCCTACCGACTGGACCAACCCGGACAATGTGGCCGGCATGTTGAATTTTCTAAAAGATGCAGCCACCGTAATGAGCGATACAACTCCTAAATATGGGCAAGACCACGGATGGTATGCCAGTTTTGTACGTATTAACGCCGACCATAAAGGTGGGTGGACACATGCATCGGGCTTGGTCGATACGGTGCAGTTCCATGCATGGATCAATAACTTTCTTGTCCCATACGCCGAACATCTCAAGTCGCGGGGGCTTTATCTTGTGCTTTGTGCCGTAGGCCCCATCAATACACCTGATAACGGTAGTCATAATGCAGGTAAAGAAGAACAGCAGCGCCTGATAACATTCTGGGAGACCATAGCCAATGCTCCCGGTATCAAGAATGCCGATAACGTGATGTTCGAACTTATGAACGAACCGGTAGCAATCGAAACCAGTTTTGGTGCCAACGACTGGGGGCATGGTCAGCCACGGTACTGGGAGGCTTTCAGGGATTGGATGCAACCTGTTATCGATACCATTCGCAATGTAGGAGCTAATAATGTAATTTGGGTTCCTACGCTTGGCTGGCAGGGCGAACCCCAGGGATGGGCCCAATATCCGTTCTCCGGCTCCAATATTGGTGTTGCAGCTCATTATTACCCGGCTTATGGTGGAGTACATAACAACACATGGGCAATACAAAATCTTTGGAATACAAATTACAAACCTGCAGCCGACAGGTGGCCCATGCTTATTACCGAAATGATGTGGTTTCCGGGAGGAACCGGCTACGACAACCTTTTCAACGGGACCACGGCAGGCTTCGGAAATGCTGTTCGAAAGGCCATGGCCGATCAGGGCAATGTTTCGTACCTGGTTGGATTCTTGTCCGATCTTCTTGTCGATCTCAGGCAATCAACCCCCGAAAATTGCACGCTTGGTGCGCACGAGGGGGCGCAATCTTATTTTACATGGTTGCCCGATTACACTTGGGCTGCCCCCGACGATGGAACACCAAAATTCAAAAAGGCATTCGTCGATGATGAAAATCCAGCTCAGATTGTTGTAAGTGTTAACCATGCCCTTGTCCATGCCGATGAATTCGAAGGTTTTTCTGTGAAAATCGACAACCAGAATGTTGAAATAGAAAGCCTTGAGTTGGGCGACACAACAACCCTACTCCTAATTACTTTGAGCAACGTAATAGTGAGTAGCAACGAAATATCCCTGTCATATAAAAGTGGCAATGTCGCATCAATATACGAAAAGGAATTGGTCGGTTTTACCGATGCTCCGGTTTTTAATTTATTGGAAGGGGCATCACCCGTCTTAACCAAACTTGAAACAAATGATAGCGGGGATAAACTGATTGCAACGTTTAGTAAGAAAATGATGGCAGCTTCAGATTTTTCAACTTTAACCCTGAGCACAACTTTTGACGGTGGCAAAAATATCCCGATTATCGAAAGCCATGTGAGCGAAATGGATTCTACCCGCTTGTATTTTGTGCTTGAAGAGCAAGTTTATGCCGATTATGAGCTGCGGCTTTCTTATTCAGGGAATAATATTGTTTCATCGGACAGTAGCTACCTTGAAGCATTTACTGATATTCCCGTAATAAACAATGCTCAGGGTTTACCCGTAACAATTGAATCCGGTGAATTGAGGACCGATGGCATATCTGTAGTATTGGAGTTTTCAAAAACATTGGGTATAGCAGTAGGTCAAGCTTCGCGGTTTAGCCTGAATGTAAATGGGGCGAAAGTTTCGATTAAAGATTTTTATGTTTCTGAGAATACTGTGCGCTTTACCGCTGAAAACGCTATTTATCATGGAGAAAGTATTACCGTGAGTTATTCACCGGGCAGTCTAACAGCAGTTGACAAAGGGGTTTTGGAAGCTTTTAATGAATTCCAGATTACCAACCTCATGGAGGAGCCGGAATGGTTGTTGGTAAGCAGTAGGATTGAAGCAGAAAACTACTATTTGCAATCAGGTACTCAAACTGAAAACACAAGTGATGAGGGTGGCGGATTGAATGTAGGTTATATTGACAACGGTGATTGGTTGCTTTATGCAATCGAAAACGATACACAGGCAACTGAATTTGAAATTACTTACCGACTTGCTTCTCCAAATGACGAGGGTAGTTTTAACATACTGCTGAACGACAAAAAAGTTGATGAGGTAGATGTTCCCAATACCGGCAGTTGGCAGGTATGGCAATCGCTTGTTCGGGAAATAAGCGTTGAGCCGGGCAGGCAATACTTGAAGCTCGATGTTGTAAACGGCGGTTTCAATATTAATTATATCGATATAGTGGCAATTGAAACAGACGAAACAGACGAAACAGACGAAACAGACGAAACAGATGAAAC
>SKHV01000375.1 GCA_007116765.1 Prolixibacteraceae bacterium
CGATGAAATACAAATTAAAATATCGCAAGGTGCTAAGCCCGGCGAGGGCGGGCAGTTACCAGGTTTTAAGGTAAACAAGATTATTGCTAAAACCCGTAATTCAACACCGGGAATCACTCTCATTTCGCCACCCCCACACCACGATATTTATTCAATTGAAGATTTAGCCCAACTTATTTACGACCTGAAATGTACAAACCCATCGGCAAAAGTATCGGTTAAACTGGTATCTGAAGACGGGGTTGGGACTATTGCTGCAGGTGTGGCCAAGGCTTTTTCCGATATCATTATTATTGCAGGCCACGATGGTGGAACAGGTGCATCGCCTGCAAGTTCTATTAAAAGTGCCGGTAGTCCTGCTGAACTTGGACTTTCCGAAACCCAGCAAACGCTGGTGATGAATGACCTGCGCCGAAGGGTAAAACTCCAGGTCGACGGACAATTAAAAACAGGCCTCGATGTGGTGAAAATGGCTTGCCTTGGTGCCGAAGAGTTTGGTTTTAGCACCGGTGCATTAATTGTGCTTGGTTGCGTAATGATGCGTAAATGCCACCTGAATACCTGCCCAATGGGTATTGCAACCCAAAGCGAGCAGCTTAGGGAACGTTTTATAGGTAAAGCCGATTTTGTGGTAAATTATTTCAAATTTGTTGCTCAGGAAATTCGTGAATACTTGGCTCAAATGGGATATACCAATTTCGACGACATTGTTGGACGGCCAGAATTGCTTGAGGCCGATCCGAATGTCCAAAACTGGAAATCGGAAAAAATTGATTTTAACAAAATATTATACAAACCCAAAGAGGCTGAAATATTCCCTATAAGGAATGTACAGCCTAACACGCTTAACCTCGACAACCATATTGACCGTACTTTGATACGTGAAGCAAACCCTGCTATTAAGAGCAAGCAACGTGTTTGGATTGAGAAAGATATTAACAATGTTACGCGTACTGTTGGGGCAATGCTATCAGGTGTAATTTCGAAACGTTATGGCGAAGAAGGCCTGCCAGAAGATACTATAAACTGCATTTTCCACGGTTCAGCAGGGCAAAGTTTTGGAGCTTTCCTTGTCAAAGGTGTTTCTTTGCGCTTACAAGGCGACTCTAACGATTATCTTGGGAAAGGCCTTTCTGGTGGGAACATTACAGTTGTTCCGCGTTCTAAATCAACTTTCGACCCTTCGCAAAATATTATAGTGGGAAATACAACCCTGTATGGGGCAACCAGCGGAAAAGTATTTATCAAGGGTGTTGTAGGTGAGCGTTTTGCCGTGCGTAACTCGGGTGCCTATGCTGTTGTTGAAGGTACAGGCGACCACTGCTGTGAATACATGACCGGTGGCCGTGTAGTAGTGCTTGGAAAAACCGGACGTAACTTTGCTGCCGGTATGAGTGGCGGAATTGCCTATGTGCTCGATGTTGACGGCGATTTCGATTACTACTGCAACAAAGGTTTGGTTGAGCTTGAAAAGGTTGAAGATAAAGTCGATGTAGTTGAACTACAAACACTGATAAATGAACACTTGATGCAGACCCGGAGTAATTTGGCTGCACGCATTCTTACCAACTGGGACGAGTACCTTCCCAAGTTTGTCAAAGTTATTCCGTTTGAATACAAGAAAATTCTTGAAGAAGAGAAATTACGTAAAATCGAATTTGAACTGCAAAAGTCAATCGATGACCGTAGGCACGAGTAAAATTGAGAGCGCATATTCAATTTAGCGAAGCAATGTTAATTTGAAATTTGAAAAATTTAAAGTTATGGGAAAACCAACAGGTTTCATGGAGATAGGCCGTAAAGAAAGTGGCTACCGCCCTGTACAGGAACGTACTGGCGATTTTGGAGAAGTTGAACAGGTGCTGAACGACGACGATCGTAAAGCGCAGGCATCGCGATGCATGGATTGCGGTGTGCCATTTTGCCACTGGGGTTGCACTGTGTGCAGCAAAATACCCGAATGGCAGGATGCTCTTTACCATGGTAATTATAAAGAGGCATACGAGTTGCTCTCGTCAACAAATGCCTTCCCCGAGTTTACAGGCCGTGTGTGCCCTGCATTGTGCGAAAAATCATGCGTATTGAATATTCACAACGAGCCGGTTACCATTCGTGAAAATGAGGCCGCAATTGTGGAAAAAGCTTTTGAGCTGGGATTGGTTGAGCCACGTATTCCTGAAATACGCACCGGTAAGAAAGTGGCTGTAATAGGTTCAGGACCGGCCGGTTTGTCGGTAGCCGATATGCTTAACCAGTTTGGGCATACCGTTACTGTGTTTGAAGCCGACGATGCCGTGGGAGGTTTGCTCCGCTACGGAATTCCCGATTTTAAACTGAATAAGGGAGTTATTGACCGCAGAATTAAGTTATTCGAATCAGAAGGCATTAACTTTATTTTGAATACAAAAGTAGGCGTTGATATTTCAAAAGATGAAATAATGAAAAAGTACGATGCTGTTTGCCTTGCAGTTGGTGCAATGAAACCGCGCGACTTGCCTGTTGAAGGACGCGATGCCGAAGGTATTTATTTTGCTATGCAGTTTTTGAAACAGCAAAACCAAAAAGTACGCGGCATTAAAATCAATGAATCTGAAAGAATACTGGCTACCGGTAAAAATGTTCTAGTAATTGGTGGCGGCGATACCGGTTCCGATTGTGTAGGTACATCGGTGAGGCAAAAAGCAAAAAGTGTTACCCAGATTGAAATTATGCCCAAACCTCCTACAAACCGTTCCGAAAACAATCCTTGGCCATATTGGCCTAATACCCTACGCACTTCGAGCTCACACCTCGAAGGTTGTGAACGCCGCTGGAGCTTGGCTACAAAACGAATATTAACTGAGAATGGTAAAGTTACAGGTGCCGAGGTGGCTCAGGTTGAATGGAAAAAAGGTGACGATGGCCGCATGGCTATGCACGAAGTACCCGGCACGGTTGAGGTAATTAAGGCCGAATTGATATTGCTGTCGATGGGATTTTTGTCGCCCGAGCACGATGGTTTGTTGAATGATATGAAGCTGGAGTACGACCCCCGTGGAAACGTGAAAACTTACGACAATGTGGATAAAACAAGTGTGGATAAGGTTTTTGCTTGTGGCGATGCTAAAAGTGGTGCCAGCCTTGTAGTTCATGCAATTGCAAGCGGCAGAAAAACGGCCGAACATGTCGATAGCTTTTTGATGAAAAAATAGAATTGAGTTTTTGTCATTCAATAAAACGGGGCTGCTCAAATAGAGAAGCCCCGTTTTGTCATGACATAAAATTGTTCGATCTTATTCTTTTACATCGTTGCAGGCATTATAAATACCATCGAACATCATTTTTATTTCGCCGGCCGAAACGCCCGAGAATGCAATACGAATAATGTTGTTCAGGTTTATAATTCCAATACTGTATTTTTCAA
>SKHV01000469.1 GCA_007116765.1 Prolixibacteraceae bacterium
AAAGGAAAAGAAAGGTTCGTGAAATGCAAAGAATTATGGTTAAATTTGACATTTCACCTAATGATTTAGCATTTTTATAATATGTTGAATATCAAGGTATAGAAAAAACGTTACTCAAGATTTTAACGAACCACTACCGAATAAAATAAGCTCAAATCGTATCATTATTATCGGATATTTATCGAATAAAAACGAATCATATCGTATCGATACTAAATAAAAATTGATACATTTGAATGTGGAAAATAAGGTACATACATTTTCGCTGACTTTAGACTGGGAGCTTATCCGGTTAATTAGTCAGATTGATAGATTTGATGCTTCATGGACGTCAATAGAGAAAAAAGAAGTACAGAGCCTTAAGCAATTGAAAAGTATTGCTACAGTTAGGAGTGTCGGAGCTTCAACAAGGATTGAAGGTTCAAAAATGTCAGACTAAGAAGTAGAAATATTACTAAAGGAAATTGACATCACAAAAATTGTTGATAGAGATTCCCAAGAAGTTGTTGGATATTTTGAAACTCTGGATTTGATTTCTGAATCATATGAGGAAATTTCGATTACAGAAAATAGTCTGAAAAGCCTGCACAATATCTTACTAAAACATAGCAAGAAAGATTCATGGCACAAAGGCGACTACAAACAACATATCAATGCCGTAAAAGCTAAATTACCAGATGGAACCCGACAAATAATATTTCAGACCACGGAAGCAGGATTCCCAACTCAGGATGCAATGAGATTTCTTATTGATTGGTATATAAATGATAATGAAACTCATCCATTGGTAAAATGTGCAATATTTGCTTATGAATTTGTGAGTATTCATCCTTTTCAAGATGGAAACGGACGACTAAGCAGATTGCTTGCAACTTTACTTTTGCTAAAGCATGGATATAAATGGATTCAATATGTTAGTTTCGAGCATGAAATTGAAAGTAGAAAAACCGAGTATTATAGAGTTCTAAGGAGTTGTCAGACACAAAGACCCAATGAAGTTGTTACGGATTGGATTCGATTTTTTTTTAATGCTCTTGGAAATATCCAGCATCAACTAATGGTGAAACTTGAAAGCAAAGGAGTTGAAACAAAATTATCACCACGAGAAAAATCAATATTGACTTATATTGAAAATAATGCTGGTTGCAAGTCAGGAGAAATTGCTAAGAAATTAGGCATCCCTAATCCTACTGTTAAACGAATTTTGCCCAAACTATTAGAGAAAAATTTAATAGAAAAATTTGGAACTGGACCTGGAACAAATTATTCGATGAAATAAAAAACGCCCTACAAAATTATAAACAGACTACTTGATGGATTTGACGGAAAGTTGACAACCTCGAAATGGGCGAAAATCAGTAAGTGTTCACAAGATACAGCTCTTCGAGATATTCAAGATTTAATGAAGAAGGATATTTTACAAAAAGAAGTAAGCGGTGGAAGAAGCACAAATTATGAATTAAAATAAATGCCAGTCGGTAATCGTGAAGACCGCCCCGCCAGACTTAACTGACGGAGTGAAGAACCTCAAAAAACGACTCGAAATACTTTACCCCGATAATCATATAATAGCAACTAAATAAAATAATTTGTATTTTAAGGCGCAATTAACAATAGACACATGACCATTAAATGCATTGCAATAGATGATGAACCGCTGGCAATTGTGAAAATAGTTTCATTTATCGATCGGCTTCCTCTCCTTTCGTTATGCAAAACATTCAATAAATCCCACAATGCATTAAAATACATAGAAAAAGAAGAGACGGGGCTTATTTTTCTCGATATTGAAATTTATAACATGTCAGGTATTGATTTTCTTACGGCCATTAACAAACAAATACCGGTGGTTTTCACCACGGCTTATAGTCAATATGCTCTAAAGGGCTATGAGTTTGATGTAATAGATTACCTGTTGAAACCCATCTCGTTTGAGCGTTTTGCCCTTGCAGCAAAAAAGGCAGCACAACGTATTTCAGAAAAGAGTAAGCAGTCCGAAAACAAAAACGACTTCATTTTTGTAAAGTCAGGCTACCAACACAGAAAAGTTATGCTCAACGAAATTGTTTATATTGAAGGGATGCGCGATTTTAGGTGCATTGTAACTTGTAACGAAAACATTCTTACACCCTGCACTTTTAAAAGTCTGGAAGAAATATTGCCCCAAAACATATTCGTGAGCGTACATAAATCTTATATGATTTCGTTGTCGAAGATTGATTCGGTAGAGAAATACCGCATCCGCATTAACAAAACGCTTATCCCGGTAAGCGAAAGTTACAGGGATAAATTCTTCGATAAACTTGAATTATAAATTAACTACTATGCGAAAAATCAGAAACGTACACCAAAACGACGACCCCGAAAAATACATTTGTTTTGGATGCGCCCCACATAACCCGCACGGCCTACACCTCGAGTTTTGGGAGGACGGTGATTTTGTGCTCACCAAGTGGCAGCCACAAAAACATCTGGCTGGCTGGGTAAACGTATTACACGGTGGCATACAGGCCACCATCATGGACGAAGTGGCCGCCTGGGTGGTATATGTGAAATGTGCCACGGCCGGTGTAACCTCGCAAATGAACGTGAAGTACAATAAACCGGTATTTATGAACCATGGCGAAATAATAGTGAGAGGGACCCTTATTAAACAAGAAAAACGTATCGCCACCATTAAAACACAGCTTGAATGCGATGGGGAAATATGCTCCGAAGCTGAACTTGAATATTTTGTTTACCCCGAAAACATAGCCCGAAAAAAATTCTATTACCCCGGGGTAGATGCTTTTTTCGAAGAAAAATAGAGAGCTTAACTTAAAAATAACAATAATTTTATTGCTAAACTTTCAAATTATAACTATTATTGCACCACAAAATAATTAAGAAAAATGACAGTATTATTCGGACATCATCACGGCCATCACTTAAACCTGCAAACGCGGTAGGCTGGAACGTTTATGTCTGAACTATAATTAAGATATTCGTTGACAAGTAAAGGCTTACCATTTTGGTAGGCCTTTATTATTTTTGCAAACACTGAAAATAAAATAAACATGGACACTATTTTACGAATTGCCATTCAAACCAAAGGCCGCTTAAACGAAGAATCGGTAGAGCTGATAAAAGAATGCGGAATTAAACTCACCGTTGGGAAGCGACAATTGTTGTCGCCATCGAAAAATTTCCCAATAGAGGTGCTTTACCTCCGCGACGACGATATCCCGGAAACCGTGGCCGACGGCGTGGCCGACATTGGCATTGTGGGTGAAAACGAAATGCTCGAGAAAGACAAAAACGTTGATCTCGTAAAACGTCTTGGCTTTAGCAAATGCCGCTTATCTTTAGCCATCCCCAAAGGCGATGAATATACTGGCCCTGAGTGGTTCGATGGCAAAACCATTGCTACTTCGTACCCGATAATTCTAAAAAAATTCTTTACTGATAAAGGGGTTAATGCAAACATACACGTGATTAACGGTTCGGTTGAAATTGCTCCCGGCATTGGCCTTGCCGATGGTATTTTCGACATTGTTAGCTCAGGCGGAACCCTGGTGTCGAACGGGCTTAAAGAGGTTGAAGTAGTTACCCCGAGCGAAGCCGTTTTGCTAAAAACCCCGGGCTTAAGCCCCGATAAGCAGGCAATTCTCGACGAACTGCTGTTCCGTATCGAATCGGTTGAACGCTCGAAAGGGAAAAAATACATCATGCTGAACGCACCCAACAAACAACTCGACCAAATAATTAGCATGCTTCCGGGCATGAAAAGCCCCACGGTAATGCCCCTGGCCGAAAGTGGATGGAGTTCGGTTCATTCGGTAATTGAAGAAAAATTCTTTTGGGAGAATATTTCAAAACTAAAAACCCTTGGCGCCGAAGGTATTTTGGTGCTTCCTATTGAGAAAATGATAATGTAATACAGTCATTAGTTAATAGTCATTAGTCATTGTGTTTTTCACTCTACTAATGACTTAATGACCAATGACCAATGACTTATAACTATGAAAGTAATAAAGAATCCGTTGAAATTAGATTGGCCATCCCTTCTGCAACGCCCGGTTTTCGAAACAGCTTCGCTCAACCAAAAGGTGAAAGCGGTGCTCGACGATGTGAAAGCCAATGGCGACGCGGCAGTGAAAAAATACACGGCCATGTTCGATAAAATGGAATTATCGGACTTTCTGGTTTCGCAGGCCGAAATTGAAGCCGGTTCAAAGGCCATTGCACCTGCCCTTAGAGCGGCTATCGAAAGTGCAGCGGCCAATATCCGTAAGTTTCACGAGGCGCAACGCTTCGAAACTGTTGTTATTGAGACAACGCCAGGAGTTAAATGCTGGCAAAAAAGTGTAGGCATCGAAAAAGTAGGCTTGTACATACCCGGCGGAACTGCTCCTCTGTTTTCAACAGTATTGATGTTGGCTATTCCGGCTCAAATTGCAGGCTGCAAGGAAATTGTGCTATGCACGCCCCCGCAAAAAGATGGAAAAATACCCGCAGCCGTTTTGTTTGCTGCCAAACTCTCGGGAATTACAAAGGTGTTTAAAATTGGCGGCATACAGGCCATTGGTGCTATGGCTTACGGAACCGAAAGTGTTCCTAAAGTATTCAAGATTTTTGGTCCCGGCAACCAATATGTAACAGCCGCCAAGCAGTTGGTTAGCATGAGCGATGTGGCCATCGACATGCCGGCCGGCCCCAGCGAAGTAGCTGTTATGGCCGACGAAACCGCCGACGCTGCTTTCGTAGCTTCCGACCTGCTCTCGCAGGCCGAACACGGTGCAGATAGCCAGGTGATTTTAGTTACCACTTCCGAAAAACTTATCGACGAGGTTCAGGTTGAATTGAAAAAGCAACTCAAAATGCTGCCCCGAATGGATTACGCTTTTAAAGCACTGGAAAACAGCCGTATATTTCTTGTGAAAACCGAACAGGAAATGATTGACA
This sequence comes from Prolixibacteraceae bacterium, assembly GCA_007116765.1. Lineage (GTDB taxonomy): Bacteria > Bacteroidota > Bacteroidia > Bacteroidales > Prolixibacteraceae > Roseimarinus. The sequence goes on from SKHV01000469.1 coordinate 4,945, forward strand.
TGATGAACCTGTACGCTGCCGAGCACCTCATTATTCAAATGAAAGATTATGCCGGTGTAGCTGAAAAAATCATCAACGCGGGTTCTATTTTCCTGGGAAATTACACGCCCGAAAGTGCCGGCGATTATGCCTCGGGAACCAACCACACCCTTCCAACCAATGGGTGGGCAAAAACATACAGTGGAGTTAACCTCGACAGTTTTATCCGCAAAATCACCTTTCAGGAGATTACAAAAGAAGGAATCCAGAAACTCGGGCCCATAATTGAGCAAATGGCCGAAGCCGAGCATTTGTTTGCACATAAGAATGCGGCAACGTTGAGGATGAAAAAGGAAGACAATTGAAGGTGAAGGCGGTTGGAAACTGTTGGAAACTGTTGGAAAAATGGGAAAGCAATAGAAGACGATTGGAAGCAATTGGAAAAAGGGAAGGCAGTTGAAGGCGATTGAAAACAATAGAAGATGATTGAAGGCAGTTGGAAAAAGAGGAGACAATAGGAAATAGTTGAAGGCAATAAAAAAGTGTTGTATAGATTATAAAATGAGATTAGAAGAACTTGAAATATATCAGATTGCACTTCGTTTAGGAGATGAGGTTTGGGATATTGTAATCAAATGGGATTGGTTTGAAAAACGAGGAATTGGACAACAATTGACCGATGCTGCTGACTCAATTAGTGCAAATATTTCAGAAGGATATGGACGACTTTCACCTCGCGACAATCGAAGATTTTGCCTTTTCGCACGAGGCTCATTAAACGAAACTGCAACCTGGCTGTATAAAGCCCATCACCGTAATTTGATTGATGATTCAACATACAACCAACTTTCAAGTGAGTGCAATAACTTGAAAATTAAACTTTGGAATTATATAGTCGCATTAGATAAAAGAATTATAAACGAAAAAAGCAACGGATAACAGTTAAGACATGAAACATGCATATTGCATAAATACAATTGTTTTCAATCGTTTTCGATAGTTTTCAATTGTCTTCTCGTTGTTTTCAAAACAGGATAAAATGAACCCACTAAGCAAATTGCTTCGAAAGAACATTGCAAATTTAAAACCTTACTCCTCCGCCCGCGACGAGTTTAGCGGCAGTGCATCGGTATTTCTCGATGCCAACGAAAATCCATACGACACTGGCTACAATCGATATCCAGATCCGTACCAGCAGGAGGTGAAAAAACGAATTGCCGAAATTAAGGATGTTGATCCAGCGCAAATATTTCTTGGTAACGGCAGCGATGAGCCCATCGATTTGCTGTTCCGTGCCTTTTGCAACCCGGGAGTCGATAATGTGGTGGCCATTGAACCATCGTACGGAATGTACACTGTTTCGGCCGGAATTAACGATGTGGAAGTGAAGAAAGTGCTGCTCACCGAAAATTTTGAACTCGAAAGCGAAAAGGTATTGGCAGTTGCAGATGACAAGACAAAGCTCATTTTTTTATGTTCACCCAATAACCCCTCGGGGAATTTGCTGAATAGTGATGAAATTATCAGCATTGTCAGAAATTTTAATGGTTTGGTAGTAGTCGATGAAGCTTACATCGACTTTGCACCCGGTGAAAGTCTTCTGCCCGAATTGGATAAATACCCCAACCTGGTGGTTTTGCAAACATTCTCGAAAGCATGGGGACTGGCCGGCATACGCCTTGGAATGGCATTTGCTTCGCCCGAAATAGTGGCTGTATTGAGCAAAATAAAATACCCTTACAACATCAATTCGCTTACACAACAACGGGTAATGCAGTCATTACAAAACGTTGATGAAAAAGACCAATGGGTGAATACCATTATTGCTGAACGCGAAAAACTGGCAAAAGAGCTCGAACAGTTTAAATTTGTGAGAAAGATTTACCCGAGCGATTCCAACTTCCTTTTGGTTAAAATGGACGGAGCCCGTGAAAAGTTTGAATACCTTATGAGCGAAGGTGTTATTGTACGCGACCGCTCAAAAATAAGCCTCTGCGAAGGAAGCCTGCGCATTACGATTGGAAGCCATGAGGAAAATCAGGAGCTAATAGATAAAATGAATGGATTGAAATAAAACTTGGTGATCTTTGTGATTGTACTTAGTGAACTTTGTGTTTAAACCACTAAGGACACAATGGATATTCACAAAGGAACACAAAGAAGCAAAAAATATGAAGAAAGCACTTTTTATTGATAGGGACGGAACCCTGGTCATTGAACCTCCGGTTGACTACCAACTCGACAGCCTCGAAAAACTCGAGTTTTACCCGGGTGTGTTCCGCAACATGCATTTCATTGCCAAAAACCTCGATTACGAGCTGGTTATGGTTACCAATCAGGACGGGCTGGGAACCGAATCGTTCCCCGAAGAAACCTTTTGGCCGGCGCACAATAAAATGCTCAAAGCCTTCGAGGGCGAAGGGGTGATATTCGATGATATCCTCATCGACCGTAGTTTTCCGGCCGACAATGCACCTACCCGTAAGCCGCGTACCGGCATGATGGGTAAATACATGGACGGCAGCTACGACCTGAGCAACAGTTACGTAATTGGCGACCGGCTTACCGATGTGGAATTGGCGAAGAACATGGGCTGCAAGGCCATTTGGCTCAGCAACGAGCCCGATGAGCTATTGTCAGAAAAAGGTCTGGCCGATGTTTGTGTGCTCAAAACCACCAACTGGGACGAGGTGTATGCCGAAGTGGCCAAAACCGACCGTACCGCCACGGTGAAGCGCACAACCAAAGAAACCGACATTGATGTGTGGCTCGACCTCGACGGCACGGGCAAAACCCAAATATCGACAGAATTAGGCTTTTTCGACCACATGCTGGAACAAATTGGCCGCCACTCGGGCATCGACCTTAAAATAATAGTGAAAGGCGACCTCGAAGTGGACGAGCACCACACCATTGAAGATACAGCCCTGGCTTTGGGCGAAGCTTTCTTGAAAGCACTAGGAAACAAGCGAGGCATTGAGCGTTACGGTTTTTGCCTGCCCATGGACGACTGTCTCATTCAGGTAGCACTCGACTTTGGTGGCCGCCCGTGGCTGGTTTGGGATGCCAATTTCACCCGCGAACGTGTTGGCGACATGCCCACCGAAATGTTCCTGCACTTTTTTAAATCGTTCAGCGATGCATCAAAGTGTAACCTCAACATTAAAGCCGAAGGGCAAAACGAGCACCACAAAATCGAAGGCATTTTTAAAGCCCTGGCCAAAGCCATCAAAATGGCAATAAAGAAAGATGTGTTCAACTTTGAACTGCCCAGTACCAAAGGAGTGCTTTAACCACAAAGAACACGAAGTACTTCACTAAGGAACACTAGCAATATGGAAAGAGAAGATATATTTAAAAAGGTATTAGATTGTGCATTTAAAGTACACACAGCTCTTGGTCCGGGATTGTTGGAGAGTGCTTATGAAGAATGTCTTTTCTATGAACTGAGAAAAGCAGGGCTCAAAGTCGAAAAACAAAAAACATTGCCTTTAGTTTATGAAGAAATTAGCTTAGATGCTGGATATAGAATTGACTTATTTGTTGAAAATCAAGTAATCATTGAATTAAAAGCCGTTGATGAATTGAATGATGTTCATCTTGCACAAATTTTAACCTATTTGAAGCTTTCAAAATGCAAACTGGGTTTATTAGTTAATTTCAATGTAAAACACTTGAAAGACGGAATAAGAAGAGTGATTTATTAATAAACCATTGTGTGCTTTGTGTTGAACTTAGTGCACCTTTGTGGTTAACCAAAAACATTATGAAACGAATACAACCAAAAACAGAACAAAAGAAAACAGCAATATTGTTACTGCACTGCCCCGACAAGCAAGGCTTGCTGGCACTGGTAACCGAATTTATCAATAAGAATAACGGGAACATTCTTTATCTCGACCAGCATGTCGACCGCGAAGAAAAGCTTTTCTACATGCGGGTTGAATGGGAACTTGAGAATTTCATGATTCCCCGAGATAAAATTGCCGACTATTTTGAAACTTTATTAGCCAACAAGTACGAAATGAACTTTAACCTTTACTTTTCGGACGCACGTCCGCGTATGGCTATTTTTGTATCGAAAATGTCGCACTGCCTTTTCGATCTGTTGGCGCGTTATACCGCTGGCGAGTGGAATGTGGATATACCACTAATAATCAGCAATCACCCCGACATGCAACCCGTTGCTGAAGGTTTTGGGATAGAATACCATCATTTTCCTATTAACCGGGAAAACAAAGCTGAGCAGGAAGCCAAAGAGTTAGCTTTGCTGAAGGAACATAAGGTGAATTTCATTGTGCTGGCTAGGTATATGCAAATCATCAGCGACGATTTTATTACCCATTACCCCAATAAAATCATCAACATACACCATTCGTTTTTACCGGCATTTGTAGGGGCAAAACCTTACCATGCGGCACACGAGCGCGGAGTAAAAATAATTGGAGCAACAAGCCATTATGTTACAAAAGAACTCGATGCCGGGCCAATAATCAAGCAGGATATTGCGCGCATAAGCCACAAGGACACCGTGAACAACCTTGTTGCCAAAGGGCGCGACCTCGAGAAAATTGTTCTGTCGAAAGCAGTTGCAAAACACATCGATCGTAAAATACTGGTTTACAACAACCGTACGGTAGTTTTTAGTTAATTTATTACAAAACGCTATGAAACAAATAGAAAGTAAGTATTCAAAAATACTTTTTAGTTTTTGTGTCACATTTATATTTCTTTTTGTGACTGCAAACAAAGCTTATTCACAAGCCTTTCAGCAGGAAATACCCGAAGAATACAGCTTCGTTATCAACATTGGGGATACCGTGCCCGATTTCTATTTCACACTAAGCAACGGAACCGAAACCCACATAAGAAAATTCAGGGGCGGTGTGGTACTACTACAGTTTACGGCTAGTTGGTGCGGGGTTTGCCGACGAAAAATGCCTCATTACGAAAGCAAAATATGGCAAAAGCATAAGCACAATGCCGAATTCGACCTTTATGGGATAACACTTAAAGAGTCGCCCGAAAAAACATTGGCATTTCAAGAAGAAATGGGAATCACTTATTCGCTTGCCAGCGACCCCGACGGGCATATATTCAGCAAATTTGCACAAGCCAATGCCGGAGTAACCCGAAGCGTGCTTATCGACCGCGATGGGCGCATTGCCTATGTAACGCGGCTTTTCAACAACGAAGAATTTGAAGGACTTCAAAAGGTAATTGAATCGTTGTTAAGCGAATAAGTGCATGAGTGCATAAGTACATAAGGCAATAAAGTTAAATATTCACTAAAACAAACACATGAAGTCGTATAGAGAGTTTGTAGCATGGCAAAAAGCAATGGAATTTGTAACTTCGGTTTATAAACAGACCCAAATGTTTCCCAAAGAAGAGCTTTTTGGGTTGACGTCACAACTTAGGAGGGCTGCTGTATCTGTTCCAAGTAACTTTGCCGAAGGATTTGGTCGTAATGGAAACAATCAATTTCTTCAATTTATCAGAATTGCAATTGGTTCTTTATATGAATGTCAAACCCAACTTGAAATTGCCATGAACATTGAATATCTGAGAGAGGAACAATTTCAAACGATATATAAAAATTCACGCGAAGTTGAAGCACTTCTTCGTGGTTTAGAAAAAAAACTGGAGAGCAATAAAAAATAATGAGTTTTTTATAAGCACTGATTCTTATGAACTCAGAACTTATAAACTCATGAACTTATGAACTTAGCAACTTATGAACTTAGCAATAATAAAATACAACGCGGGCAACATCGAATCGGTGAACAATGCCCTGATGCGCTTAGGGATAAAAGCTGAAATTACAGCCGACCCTGAAAAAATCCGTGCTGCCGACAAAGTGATTTTTCCCGGTGTGGGCGAAGCCAGTACCACCATGGCTTATCTAAGGGAACATAAACTCGACGAGCTCATACGCAGTTTGAAGCAGCCCGTTTTGGGTATTTGCCTTGGCCAGCAACTTATGTGTGCACACAGCGAAGAGGGCGACGTGGAATGCCTCGGCATTTTCGACGAAAAAGTAAAGCGATTCAAACCCGAAGCCGGACAAGAGTTCATCACCAAAGTTCCGCACATGGGCTGGAACAGCATTCAGAATGTAAAAAGCGAAATCATGTCGGCCGATATCGAAGGGCAGTACGTGTATTTTGTGCACTCGTACTATGTTGAAGTGGGCGAACACACCGCCGCCACATGCAATTACATCAACCCGTTCAGTGCTGCACTGCACAAGGGTAACTTTTATGCCACGCAGTTTCACCCCGAGAAGAGCCAAAAAATAGGTGCGCGAATTTTGGAGAATTTTATCAATTTATAGTGCATAAGTGCGATGTGCATAGGTGCATAAGTTCTCATGCAAGGCCACCACTTATGAACACGAAAACTACAATAAAAATAGCCATATTCAATTTAGTGTGGTATATTTGCACTAATTAAAACCAATTAATGTATCACAGGCACACTTAATGGAACGTAAAATCGAAACATACTTCTCTTCATGGAAAAAGTCGTCGGTTAGAATGCCCCTGATGGTTGTTGGTGCTAGGCAGGTTGGAAAAACATATTCCATACTTTCATTTGGCAACAACAATTACAATAATGTGGCCTACTTCAATTTTGAGAGCAACACTGAATTGCAGCATATTTTTCAACGCGATTTGAATCCTGCCCGTATTGTACAAGAGCTTTCGGTGCTGGCCGGAAAAACCATTACACCTAAAAATACTTTAATATTTTTCGACGAAATACAGGCTTGCGAGCAGGCTTTGACTTCGTTGAAATATTTTAATGAAGATGCACCCGAATTCCACGTTATTGCAGCAGGTAGTTTATTAGGTATTGCAGTTAACCGAAACGAATATTCATATCCGGTTGGTAAAGTTGAAAAAATCAACATGTACCCGCTTGATTTTGAAGAGTTTCTCTGGGCATTAGGACAAAAAGATGGCTGCCGGCTCATTTCAGAACACTTTGAAAACAACCTGGAATTCTCTCTTCATACAAAGTTTCTCGACTATTATTATCATTATCTCGCCCTAGGCGGAATGCCACAAGTGCTTAAAGAATTCATTGAAAAAGAGGATTTTAATTTTGTAGTCGCCCTTCAAAAAAACATAAACGATGCCTATGTGGCCGACATGGCAAAATATGCCAGCCCTGATGAAACATCGAAAATTATGGCTGCCTTTAATACTATTCCGGCGCAGTTGGCCAAAGAAAACCGAAAATTTCAATATAAAATAATCAAGACCGGAGCACGTGCCTACGAGTTCGGATCTGCGTTAGACTGGCTGCAAGCATCGGGAGTAGCTCATAAATGTGTGAAAGTAAACGAAGGGAATTTTCCTTTACAAATGTATTCCGAGCCTGCAGCATTTAAAGTTTATTTGTCCGATAATGGTTTACTTTGTTCTAAATTTGGCATTGCCCCCCATTTTCTTATTTCAGGTAATCGAATTGTTGA
>SKHV01000130.1 GCA_007116765.1 Prolixibacteraceae bacterium
AAAAACCAATAATTCCGTTAAGTGGAGTGCGAATTTCGTGGCTCATGTTGGCTAAAAATAAACTTTTGAGCCTGTTCGATTCTTCTGCATTTTTTAATGCATCCTGCATAGACTGAGTACGTGAATTCAATTCTTTTTTCAAGTTTTTTGCTTTCGCAGCTTTATGGGCAATAATGACTTTTAACTCTGATAGCAACTTGTTTTTCTTCCGAATTTTTAAGTGTAAAAATACTATCACAACTAGCATCACAGCACATGCAGCGTATAAGAAAATTGAGGCGTTTGTAGTCGATGAAAAACCATCCGTAACATTGGGGGGAGGCTTAATCCATAATATTTCCTCCATAATTACCACGGTTTTGTTTCAGGGGTCAATATATCATATATTTTTATTTGTTCCTAATATTTTACTGAAATTGTAAGAATATTATATAAAGCTATGGGAATGTGATAGTGAAGTTTACTCACTTGTGGTTTATCGAAACCAAATACATATCAACAAAAGGTGATTCGCCTTTTTTCGGGAATAAAAGCTTTGCAGTTCGCTTTAAACTAAAATGCTCAAAGGTGTAAATAGTGTCAACAGGTGCATTGCTGTTTCTAATTATCTCCATGCCCTCAAAATCGGTATAAAATAATGCAGTCGGGGTTTTCAATGCGGTTTCAAGCTGTTTGTCGGTTTCGATATATTGAACAGGCTTGTTTGTGTAAAACATAAGCTCGTAGTTGTATGAAAAGTGAAGAGGGTCAGGTGTTTGTTTGAATTTGTGCTTCTCGGGTAGGTTGTGATTTTGCTGAAGCCTTCGTATGTATTTCAAATCGCTTTTAGGATAGTTGTATATTTTTATATGCTCAGGCATTTGGTTTGCAATTTTTGCTACCTTGGGTTGTGCCTGATGGCTGAATAGCATTGGTACTGCTACTAAATTCAAGCTTAGTGCAGCTATACTTGCTGAAGTTAGGGTAAGTGTGTATAGCTTTTTTTCGCTTTCAGTTTTTCGGAATAAGAATATATAAAGGCTTGTAACAAATATGGGAAGTATCACAAAAATAAGCTTTGAACCACTTAAGAAGTGAAAGATAACTACAACAGACGCAGTAATTAAAACATAGTTTAAGCAAGTTTGTAATTTTCTGAAAAGGCGATTTTTCTCAACCGCTTCGTGCCAATAATGAGCCGATAATAATGCAATTGCAGGGAATGCACACATCAGGTAGTTTGGAAGTTTCGACAGCGAAATGGAAATAATAATGAAAAAGATGATAATTCCCCTAAACAGGTATCGGTCTACATCGGTTTCGTTCTTTTTAATGATTTTTCTCGCACCGAGAATAATTGCGCCGAAAAACACAAGCGACCAGGGTAGTAACAAATGAGCCATATTGTGAACATAGAAGAAGGGATCGGGTGTATGTCCCATGTATTCCCCCGTAAATCGGCCATATGTGTTTTGAAAAAAGAAAAATGAAATCCCTTCGGTTCCAAAGTTTCTGTAAAGATGTATAAGTGCAGGCGAAGCAATTAAAAAGCTTAATACAATGAGCAAACCCCATCTCGGGTTGAAAGCTTTTTTCCAATGCCGCTTGTGAATTAAAAAGCCAAAAACTGATAATACAGGCAGCATAACGCCAAACGGCCCCTTTGTAAGCAAGGCAAAGCCCAAAGCTACTGCCGATAATAGTAAATTTTTATTCCGTTTAAATTTTAAGTATTCATACAATTGCCATAACGCAAGTGCCGAAAATGTAAACAAAGGCGTGTCGGTGTGTAAATCCATGTTGTATAAAACGAACATCATCGAAAACATAATAATCACAGCAGCTGTAATACCTGTTTTTTTGTTATAAGCTGTTTTGCCTAAACGGTATGTAAAGTACACTCCCAGTAACGAGAATAAGAACACGGGAAGCTTAAATGCAAAGTTTGATATGCCAAAAAACTTAAATGAAATTGCCGAAAGCCAAAACATGAAATGAGGTTTCTGTTCGTAAGGTTCGTCCAGTATTCTTATGTCTAACCAGTGGTTTGTTAATGCCATTTCTTTTGCAATGTAGGCGTATTTGGCTGCATCGCGGGTAACATCAATAAAAAGCCCCGACACATATGCGATAAGAAGCAGAATAAGTAGTAAAAAATAAAAGAGGATATGTTTTTTTTCAGCAGCCATTAGTTTTGCTTTGTAGAGGAGTGCGTTTTAATTAGATAAATGTTTTGCAATGTGCTTTCTCTGGTTTTCGGATTAAGGAATTTTAAATTAACATCGGTCAGGTAGTAATGTTTGAACACATATTCTTTTTCAAAGCTCTCGGTTTGTGCTTTAATTTCCCAATAACTCTTTTCATTTGCCAGAAACCATGCTCCCTTATTTTTCAGAGCATCGTCGATAGTAAATATCAAAGGTTCCTCGTGATAGGACTCATCTATGATTTTGTATCCTTGGTTTTTGGCATAGAAAAACATTTCAAATTGCTTATAGCGGTATGAATAAAATATGTCGTCGTGAGTAGCTTCTTCGTTGAATATTTCTGAGGCTTTTAATGAAGCTTGATAATCGAAAAGTGAGGGGAATACATGTGTATTTATCAGTATGTTCAAGGCCAGTATTGCCGAAATGGAAGTGATAATTATTTTGTCGGGCAAATTGGTTTTTTTCAATTGAAAGAATATACTGAACATAGCCAATATAGCTAGTATAGCCCAAGTATATAGATTGTTTAAAGGAAAAATATAAATGGCAATAAATGAAATGATTAACCAAATAATCAAATTCTGGATGAGTTGGTATATTGAAAGTGTTTTAAAGATTTTAAAATGCCATATAGATATGTGCTGGAAATAATCGGCTGCAATTATTGCCAGTAGAGGTATTGCAGGATAAAAATAGTTGGGCGATTTCATGCTCGAAAACGAAAGAATAAGGATAAAAATTAGCGATCCTCCCGAAGTCAAATACTCAGGAGTTTCTATTTTCTTGCCTTTTCTGAAAAGAGAGCTTATTTTTCTGATTATTCCACCAAAAAAGAATATTGACCAGGGTAAGGCAAATATCAACAAGTTGTGCACGTAAAATAATGGATCCGTATTGCCTCCCCTGTAGCTCCCCGATATTCTTCCGGCATTGTTTGTCCATAAATAGAATTTGAGTCCGTCAAAACCGAATTGTTTATAAAGGCTATAAAGATAGGGCGTGATTAAAATGAAGGTAAATGCTATGCCTATAAGCCATTTATAGCTAACAATGGTTTTATAGTCGCGCTTCACCAATAAGTGCGCGCCAATAGCAAAAGCAGGCACGGCAGCTGCTATCGGCCCTTTTGTGAGCATTCCGAGCGCAATGAAAAAGAATCCAGACAAAAGGTTTATCCAGCTTTTTCTTTTTAAATAAGTGG
>SKHV01000133.1 GCA_007116765.1 Prolixibacteraceae bacterium
ATATAAGTATTAACTCCAAAGAAATCCATCTCTTTTTTTTTTTTTTTAAAAAAGTAAGTAATAGCTGGGCTACCTAATACATCAGATGTATCAATGCTATGTAGTTTCATTGCTTACCTCCGTCTGTTGCTTTTTTCTTAAATATTTTATTGTTAATCTTAGCATTCCAATATTAAACTCCCCTTTTTGTTTGCACATTTTTTTTGCTTCTGCATATACTTTTTTGTCTTTGATAATCTCATAAAACTTATATCCTGAATCCGTGATTTTACATTGATAACCTTCGCTATTAGTATTCAACACCATTATATATCCCGCATCATATAATAGCTCGAAATGGTAACGCACCCGCTTATCCAATTGCGTTCCCCCATATCCATCAATTTTAAAAATGAAATACGGTTTCCCCCCGAAGTCTTCTACTACCCTTGTTAACAAATACCTCATCATATCAATACTTCTATTCATCTTTTACCTCACCTGCTATTTTGCTTATTCGCTTCAGCTTACGTTTTAACTGCTCGCACTCGTTTATTGTAGTTTGCCAACAGTCGATTATTTCGAGTACCTCCCCTATTTCCATCACTGTTTTATCCATAAAGCAGATTTTTTGAGCTATTTTGTTTGCGTCTTTCATTCTTTCACCTTTGATTTTATGTATAATTCACAATAGTCATTTTCTTTAACAAAGAATTTATTTGAGCGTTTATTCCGGCATAAGTGCTGTTTGTTTAACCGCTCGTAAGTGTAGTGGTCGCAGGTGCTGCATTGCCGGACTGAGTGTTTGCTATTCATTTTCTACCTCATCAAATAGTGTTGTTATTGCCGATTCCTGTAGCAACAGCCGCTTTATCGCCTCAGCACCACGCTCGCCGCTCTGCCACACTTCTAACTGCCCGTGTAGGATTATTTCATAATTTTGTGTGTAATCTATCTGCACTGATTTTATATACTTCGATGCGGAAAGAGGCAGTTTGTAGCTTCGCAAATATTCATTTATGATATTCATTAATTTACTCCTTGCTCTTTTACACATCCCGTACATCGCAACTGATGCCATTGCCCGCCATTTTCGCTTTCAAATATGTAGTGCGCCGACCGCAACTCCGAAGCGTATATTTTGCAGTAATGCTGCTCATATTTTAGCCGTGCATCTGTGGCATCTATTACAAACTCTCGAACGATTCCGCTACAGGCACGTCCGCAGTACATACCGTTTATTTCAATTTTCATTTTTGCTCCTCTTGTAGTATTTACAATAATCAGTTTTTAGGATAAAGAAATATTCAGAAAGTTTGTGCGAGCAGGTACGCTGACCGGTACTTTCGATATGCTCTTGATGAACACAATTACCACAACACTGCCCTGATATGTGTTTTTGCCGCCTTGCGTTTGCACTGTCAAACGTTTCTTCGTTTTTTGATGTTCCGTATAGGTTGTTTGCTATATCGCCGTAAAACGTATTTAAAACGCTATTTTTCATTTTACAATCTCCTTCGTTATTTCTAAAGCAATATCCCCTGCCTTTTTTACCGCTTCATTATTTTGCACCTCCGGCACTGATACCGTTATGCCCTCTTCAGCTTCTAACAGCTTGAATAATTGCTTATAATATCTTATTTCACCTGCTAATGCCTTATTTTCCGCTTCTAAATTATCTACTTTTTTGCTTAAATCAATATTCTTGAGTATTAACAAACTCATTTCGTCCTGCTCGCTTATTGCTTGGTCCTGCTCTTGATGCTGCTCGCCATTTGTCAGCTCTTTGTACTGAGCAGTTTCATTGAAAACCTTGTAACTCGGATGCACCGGACTTGCAGCTTCGTAATGCTCCATTACGTTAGCAATCGTCCATTCACGATATTTGTAGTTATCAAAGAACTTTAATACCATATTCGCAAATTCACGAGCGGACATCTTCATTTCGCAGCGATGTACTAATAACGCAAATTTATCTGCATAAAATCCTTTTACGTAATCCTGCTCAAAATTTAACGTAAAATACGTTCTTGCCTTTTCAACCGTTTCCGGCTTGTAGGTATACTTTTTTGTCGGCTTGCTTGGCATAACCTTCTCCGTTTATATTGTTTATAATTTCTTTTTGAATTTTGCCATCGTTCCAATTTTGAATAAACTGCTCTTTGCGTTCATTTTTAGATGTAGATTTTGTTTGTACGGTTTTTTTACCGAATATTTGTGCATTGTATTTAGCAAATTGGCTATTGACAAACGGAATAGTACAATTTTCATTTAGCCAATTGTCAGGTATGTTTAAACATTTCTGAAAGAAGTCCTGCAAATCGGTGAGCGTTTTCGCAGTATCGGCTTGCGGGTTTTGCTTTTTATATGCAGCTAATATTTTTTGCATATTAGAGCGTTCTTTCCCGTGCGCTGTAATTACGTAGTCGATGTTTTTTGCTGCAAGGTATTCGTCTGAAAAGATGTTTATTAGCTGGTCAATGAAATCCGGTTTTTTCACTGGTTCAGGATTATTCGGTTGGTAGGAATAATCCACACTTTCGATTTTAGTATTTTGCAAAGGAGGAGGTTCAGTAACTTTATTTTCTGCCTCCGTAAAATTTTCAAATTTTGCGGCTGTATTAATTACTTCTTCTTTATTATCCTTTCCTTTACTTTTGTTTACTTTACTTTTGTTTACTGTGGGGTTATCGCCGTCGGAAACTGTTTTATTATCCGTTTCCGCCGTCGGTAATTCTTGATTAATATTTTCATTATGCTTTGAATACCGCTGTCTATCACGGTTTCGCTTCGATAATAACCCTTCTAATCTTTTTACTAAATTATGGCAAGTTATCAGATTATTTTCCATCTGAATTAAATTTAGCTTGGATAAATAGCTTAATATTTCATCAAGAACCAAAACATCAACTTCAAAATCCGCCGCTAAAAGTTCACGATTTATTTCATTATATTCAATAATAAAATTTTCGCTGTCGATAATTGTTTCTAAAAGGAATATCCACGTCGAAAATCCCGTATGACCATATTTTCTGCGAACCGCTTTTATCTTAACATCATTTCTCATGTCTTTATCGTGAGAAAAATATTCTGCGGTATTTTTAATTGGTCTTGCCATAATTACTCCGCTTGTTTATCAATATTTTTGTTTAAAATACTGAAAAACTTCTCCGGCTCTTGCCTGTAAATTTCGTCCGCCACTGTCAAACAGTTATTCAATATTACTGTTGTGCTTGTATAACCTTTCCTAAAAAATTCATTAAACATTGGCACTGCTTTTGGCGTCAACTTGAATGCTAATAAGTCCATCGGCTTATATTCTGTTCTTTTCTGTCTCATTTTAAACTCCTTCTATATTATTTTAAACACTTTTTACAAATATAACATTTATTTTATTACAAT
>SKHV01000220.1 GCA_007116765.1 Prolixibacteraceae bacterium
ATGTGGGAGATCTTCCTTTCTCGGCAGTTGACCGTGAAGGAAACCCTGCAAGTTTGCCAAACGACCCGTGGTTTATGCTGGGCAATTACCGTATAAACCTGTTTACCCATGTAAGCGGCAATTATCAAATTATTACCGGGCAAAGAGCATGGGCACGTGTAAACATGGGTGAGGTTAAGAATACCGGTTCCAATAAAACCCGTATTACCATTGAAAATACCAATGAAGTATTCGATTTAACAGGGCTTGAGTCATTGTCGGCATCAAGCCAAACATCGGTGCGTAATTTTGGTTGCGGTTACGCTGCCTACACTTATCAAATAGGCGATATTATCTGCTCCCGTACTATATCGGTTAAACCTTCTGAAGCTGTTAACCAAGGTATTCCTGCTTTTTCCATTTCCGTAGGTTTCGAAAACAAAAGCAACGAAAGAAAGAGGCTGGTTTTTGAAGAAATTATCGATGTTAACTACCTTGATATACGCGACCAACGGGTAAATCCTGCCCACAGGGCATTAAAATACACTTATTCGGAACACGATGAATCGGTAGAAAGGTTTCGAATGGTAAACATCGATGCCCATTCCGATGATCCCTTGCATTATGTGGGGCGTGACGAAATGGCTTTGCTCGATATGTATCCTCCATCGGTTTTTCTTGCTATAGCTTCGGGTAAGGGTAAAGTAATGGCTGCTAAAAACAAAACAGGAGTTGAGTTAAATGGGAAAGTACTTGTTGAGCTTGAACCGGGCGAAAGCAAAACAATACAATTGGTGGCAGGTATTAACCACGATCGCTCGTTCAATCAGGCAAAACTCGACGTTGAGGCTTTGACTTTGGATACGAGTGTTGACAGTAACAAAAATTTCAGCCTTCAATGGAAAAAGGTATTGCCATTGTTCGAGAACGAAAAAGATGCAGTGATGCGCCGCGAAATGATATGGAACGCCTATGTGCTCGAAACCATGGCGCAATACAGCGAGTACTATAACGAAACAAAAATACCACAGGGTACCATTTACGATTATTACTGGGGGCAACATGCCAGTGCCAGGGATAATTTCCAGCACGCACTGCCACTGGTTTACTACAATCCCCAATTGGCAAAATCGGTATTGCGTTACATGATGCAGCGAACCACCCCACTTGGTGAAATACGCCTTATCGAAGTTGGGAACGCATATTCAAACAACTACAGTTATTTTACCAGCGATCAGCAGCTTTATTTTTTCAACCTGCTTGGCGAATATCTGCGTGTAACCGGCGATTATCAATTTTTGAATGAAAAAGTACGGTATTTCCCTTCACGTAACATGCCCGAAGTTACAGTTCTGGAGCTTGTGGGTCAATGTTTCCGCTTTTTGAGGGACGAAATAGGCACCGGACGTAACGGGCTTGTCAGGCTAATGAACTCCGACTGGAACGATGCCGTATTCTATATTGTTGATGCCCCCTACAATAAGGCACTTTTTTCGGGCGAGTCGCACATGAATTCTGCCATGGCTGTAACTATACTTGATAACCTGGTTCCTCAATTAAAGGCGTATGCAGCAAGCTCATCTCATGCTAATCAAGCAGCCTTATGTAACAAACTTGCTTCAAGCATGGAGTTGTTCCGCAACAGGGTGTTTACAGCTTTCATGAACGATCTTGGCGACAGGAGATTTTCAAGACGCATGTATTTTTACGGGAAAACCTACGGAACTGACAATATGTTCCTGGAGCCACAGGGCTTTATGCTTCAAATGACCGATTTGGAGGAAAAACGCAAACGTGAGCTTTATAACGAAATGGTGAAACGGGTATATGCAGGAGAAAAACTGGGGGCACGTCAACAAGAAGATCCGGAGTTTGAAGATGCCGAGTTCGACAAGGGATCCAGGGAAAACGGCGGTTTCTGGTGGGCTCTTAATGGCCCCGTTGTTTTGGGTTTGGCTACTTTCGATAAAGAAGAAGCAATGAAAAGGCTACGGATGATGACTTTTGATAATTATGCCAGGCAGTTTCCCGATTTTTGGACTTCGTACTGGTCGGCTTCCGACAACATAGAGTCGTCGCTTATTCCCATGGAAGGGCTGCCCGACCAGTCATGGACTTACTGGGAGATACCGGTTTATTGTGCCCATCCGCATGCCTGGCCTTTGTATTGTTATTTTAAGCTAAGCGAATAGAATGCTGAATGACTTTATGAATTAAAGCCATTTATGATGAAAACTGGAGAGTGGATTTAATATTCGATTGAAAAAATTAAAAATTATACATCTATAATAAGAAAAGCATATGATAAGCAGAAGTTTATTACCCATTTCAGTTTGTGCCTTTAGTTTGTTTTCATGTAATCAAGCGAATGAAAATGTTGAAAAAAGACCGGATATAATTTTTATCATGACCGACGATCATGCATTTCAGGCCATAAGTGCTTATGGAGGCCGTTTGGCTGAAATTGCGCCTACGCCTAATATCGACCGTTTAGCTGAGTCGGGAATGATATTTAACAGGTGTTTGGTAACCAATTCAATTTGTGGTCCCTCAAGGGCAACCATCCTAACCGGAAAGTATGGGCATATTAATGGATTTCACTCTAATGAAATGACCGATTTTGATGGTTCACAGCAAACATTCCCTAAACTTTTTCAAACCGAAGGCTATCAAACAGCCGTTATTGGTAAATGGCACTTGGGTTCAATACCAACCGGCTTCGATCATTACGACATTCTGCCCGGTCAAGGGCATTATTACAACCCCGATTTTATTAACGTTGAAGGAACGTACCGAGTCGGCGGTTATGTTACCGATATTATTACGGATAAGTCATTGGAATGGTTGGGCAAAGCTACAAAAAGCGATAAACCGTACATGCTGATGATGCACCATAAGGCTCCACACCGGGAATGGGAGCCTGCGCTGGAATATCTGGATGCTTTTGACGATGTTTTTTTCCCTGTTCCTCCAACCTTGTTTGATAATTGGCAGGGTAGAGGAAAAGCTGCAAAAGAACAGGACATGACAATTTCTGAAACATTACGTATTGATGCAGATTTAAAAATGTGGGGTGATAGCACAGAACATATCTATGCCCTTAAAAACACTTATGAAAGGCTAAATACAGAACAACGGCATCGCTGGGATGCTTATTACGACTCGGTTAAAGCATATTTTGATACTGCTAACCTGGAGGGGGCCGATTTGATATTATGGAAATACCAACGATACTTAAGCGATTACCTGGCAACAATTATTTCTGTAGATAAAAGCGTAGGTAAAGTATTGGATTTTTTGGAAGAAAACGGACGCCTCGAAAACACAATTGTAGTTTATACCTCCGATCAGGGATTTTATCTTGGTGAGCACGGTTGGTTCGATAAACGGTTTATGTACG
>SKHV01000246.1 GCA_007116765.1 Prolixibacteraceae bacterium
CCCAAAACTTAACCCGGCGGGCGTTCTTCTTTAACACATTAAATTGCCGGGTTGTATCTTCGATGCTTGCTCCGGAAGTGTTTATGAAGTCTTTAAGGTCTTTGCAGGGATTGCCGCGCCAATCTTTGTTGTTTTTGAGGTATTGAGGCAGCTCTAGATTATAAAGGTTATAGAATTTAAGCGCGTTTTTCATGGCCTGATCGGAGCCGGTCTTGTCGAGGTCCATGACCTGGTAATGGTTTTCGCATAGATCGTCGATAGCCTTGTATTGAGGGTAAGATATTTCGGCAGTTTCGGAGTTAAGCCAATACACATGAAAGCCAAGTGATGCCAGGTTGAGGGCGTCGGATTCGCCGGAGCATCGGAATAGTTCTTTTACAATGGCGTCTGGTTTGTGATCGGGAGGTTCGACCGGGTTTTCATCGTCTTCGGCGGTGGTGAATTCGTTGGGTGCATCGCGCACCTGATCTATCCCAAAAACATAATACTGGGGTTTGTTACCAATGTAAAGGAACCGATATTTCTTATCCTGTTCGTGAGGCCGGTACAGCTTTTGGAAGTCGCCATATTTGAACAGGAATATGGGATAATCGGGGGTAGACCTAAAGACGTGCACCACGTCGCGTTTGTGCTTTTTGCTATTGCTGCAGTAGGTGTATTGTGAAACGACCTTACAGTTATATTTGGTCAGTATTTCGGGCGTTATATACCGACCGATGGCTTCGAGATCGGATTTGTCGGGTTTGGATTTAAAGACCCAGGTGTACTCGCCGATTTTATCGTCGGGGGTGGTTTCGCGCATTTCATATTCAGGGGACCATTTTTTTGATTTAAACTCCTTACCATCGATTCGGCGGCCAATAATCACATCTTCTATGAAAAGAAGGGCGTCGTAGTATTCGAGGCTTTGGTACCACATGGTAAACTCAATGGCTTTCATGCCGCTTACCTCGGATTGGTTACCGAAGTCGGTAATACGAGCGTAGCCATTGTGCCATGATACGCGGGCAGATGCCGTTTTTTCGGACGGTCTTATTTTGAAGTAGTGTTTAGGGTTATTGAAGTCTTTGCCGGGGAAGAAGTGAGCAAAGACGTCGAGGCCCATATTGGTTTCTTTATAAATCTCTTCCTGGTTTATGTACCGCATTTTGTTCCCGCTTCATTAGTTCAGATAATTGTTTCATGTTTTCGTGGTGTGCTGCAGCCTGCTTGATTGATTTAAGCACAGCTTTGAACATGGCAGCACTCATGTTCATGATGTTGAAGCCCTGATCTGTTTTTTCTACATACATGGTAATTTGATTTTGTTAGAGTTGATTCCGAATTTGCCCATCAGATAGGCGGCGCGAAGGTGGTTTGTTTGCATGTTTTGCATTTTTAGCCGGTGCTGCTGGTATTGCAAAACTGTTGGCGGGTTTGCACGGAAGGTGGTGGTTTGCATTATTGAGCGCATCTTGCGCTCGGTGGCAAGGGATGATTTAAGTTTTGGGTATAATTCCATGTCTTATATACATTAATGTTAGAAATTAAATTGACTTTTGGATTTCGCCCTGGACCTTTTTCTGGTATTCGTCGGCGAGGTTTTGGGCGGCCTCAATAACAAGAGGGTTGTTTCGAATTCCATGTAGAACTTTTATGATGGCTGACTTAGATAGGCCCATGGACTGTGCTAAAATGTCGGCGTAGTTTTTTGGTTGTCGTTTTCGAAGCGCTTTAAGGCAGTTATTTGTCATTTTATAGAAATTAAGTATTTATACGTATAATTACCTATGTTGGAAAAGTGTGTAATATTGTGTAATATTGTGCAAGAATGTGAACAAAGAAAAGAAATATTGCTGGAATTTCCAATATTATTTCTATTTATCTTGTGACAAAACGGGGCAAAATCATGAAAAACACTGTGGGTCAAAGGCTAAAATGGCTTCTAGATTCCAATAATATTTCTTCTAGGGAGTTTCAGCAATATGTTAGTGTGGGGGAAAAACAGATTTCAAATTGGCTTTCAGGTATAAGTCATATACAGGTTAAGCATATCGTAGAGATTGCTAACTGTTTTAATGGTTTAAGTATGGATTGGTTTCTGTTGGGACGTGGGGAGCCGTTTATTGAAGGCAAAACTAATGCTACACCTGACAATACAGGTACAAGTGATTGCAAATGCAAGGTATGCGAAAAACTAAAAATACACTTGGATTTATTACGCGAGGAATGTGATCGTAAGGATAAGGCTATTGCTGAACTTAATCAACAATTAGGTGCTGTTATGAAACGCACTGCCAGGAAAAAAGCGCCTTCCAAAATCAGTTCTTAGCATTATTTTACCAGAGGTTACAGCAGAAAAAACCCGACGTGATAGACAACATAGAAAGAATAGAAATTCCTGAATAGGTTGATTTTATAGATGCTTTGAGGGCCGGTTGGTTTCCCTCCAGCTCCACAAAAGTACGTTAAAAGCCTCTTATTCAGGAATTTACAGATAGAAATTTTCTACTGTAGGTTCCTGAATTGCTTTAATAGAAAAAATAGACAGTGTTGGATGGTGTTTAAAAATGCAGAAATTGATTGATTTTTGTAACCGGCGGTGATAATGGCCGGTATTTCAATTGTTTGTGTGGTTACAAAATTTACACATTATGAAAAAATCTGGTTTTATTGGAAAGAAGAAGGTGCTGGCAACGATACCCAGGTTGGTTGAGGGTGTGGATGGTAGTAAGGGCAAAGGTAATAGTGTTGGCAGAGGTAAAAGTGTTGTAGGTGGGAGTAGCGGTGTTGGTGGGAATAACAGTGGCAGTAGAAATGGTGGAAGTGGCAGGGACTGGTATGTGTATTTTCAGGTTCGGGATCCTCTTACGGATAAGATGAAACCGATAAAGGTATACCGGGGCTTTAAGGAGCGTAAAACTGCGGCTGAAAAAAGGGATTGGGGATATATGCTGGTGGCTGAATATACTGAACGACTCCGGGCTGGATGGTCGCCGCTGAATGATAGGGATGATGTGATATATAGTGATAACATTGAATATGAAAACCTGGCATCGAGGTTTACAACCTTACGGAAGGCGGTTCGTAATAGCCGGTACTATCTTAGTGCTTTTTTGGAAGAGAAGAAACGTATACTAAGGCCCAATACCTATAAGACTTACACCAGCAAATTAAGAATATATTGTAATTGGCTTGAAAAGCATGGCTATGGTGACTATGACGTTTCGGCAATAACGAATGAAATTATATTGAAGTTTTTTGTTTTCCTGGTTGATGATCGCGGGCTGGATAAGTTGACTATCGAGAAGTATATTCAGATTTTGAAAAACTATTATGAATACTTAAAGAGGCTTGACCGAGTTCGGAATAACCCGGTACACGAC
>SKHV01000332.1 GCA_007116765.1 Prolixibacteraceae bacterium
CTAAAGTTGAGCGAGCGTAATGCAGTGAAATGGAGCTCCCGGCACGGAGTTTACGGAGTGACGGGGGCGGAATGCAAGGGAATGGAGTGAAGCTATACTTTTGTGCCTGGTGATGATTAATTGCACAAAGCAACGAAACACATACTATTTCTTAATAAAGTGAATAATATCAATACTTTATTGTTTTATGGCAAATATGGACTTGTATAATTTGTAGAGAACAGCACATCAAATAATAAATATTCGTCATAAAAATCAACTGGAGTAGAGTAATTAAATGTGAAAGTATTGCCCCATAGAATGGTTTGATAAGTTGTCATTACAAACTCAACAACATAGCTGCCTGCTTGTTCGGTGTAGTTATAACTGCATACAGCGTAATTGGTATTTCTGATTTTTTCTTCATCAACCTTGAAATTGTATGATGAAATACCTGTTGATTTATCAATCTTTTTTTTCATGGCATTTTTGAAGTTACCCTCAAACTGGGAGTTCAGAAGTGCTAACGGAGATTTTTGAAATGCTTTATGGGTTGCCATAATACCATCAATGTCTTGATAACCGAACCTATTAACAGGTATAATATTCAAGGATAAAGAAATACCCATATCCTCAAAGCCACCTCTGATTATTGAATACGGAGAATTGCCCCTGTCGATATCAAAGTTCTCAGGGAATACTGTAGAAAAACTGAAATGGTGATTTGAATATTTGTTATCCGGTAGAAGTTTTTCATATTTATTTTGAGCATGAATATCAAGACTCAGGTTATTATTCACCAATAACTCCTGAAAAGTCATTTCGTGAACATTTACTATCTCTTCATTTTGAATATTTGACAACCCCATATTTGATATTTGCTTTTTGTAATCATTCCAAAACAGCATATAAACAAACATTAACAAGCCAAAAACAACTGAAATGACAGAAATTAACCTTGTTTTTGTATTTGGCACTTTTGATTTGGCCAACCCTGCAATTATCCAAAATAGTGGAGTAAAAAAAATCAAAACCAAAAAATACCAGTAAAACCTTTTCTTTTTGATGTTCAATAATAATATTGCTAAAACGAGCATAATGATTGTAATGAACAACATCATTATTAATGCTGAATAATACATAGCTTAACTTTTAAGAGATTTGTGAAAATTATCAATTTTTATCATCAACATTTCCATCATCAGCTAAGTAGCACATGCAAAAATGAACTTCTTTAGCCATATAACTTAAGCCGTCATCGTCCATTGTCAATGGAGCCATGTTTTTATCAATGTCAAGTTCTTTCCGGTAGAGATGGTCGTCTTCATAGCGACAGAAAAATTTCACTTCCCACTTTTTCTCTTCAGCGCTCTGCAAAATTTTCTTTATGTCAGTTGCTCTGAATTTAGTTGATGCGTTTTCAAGCCCATCGGTGAAAATGGCAAAGAATACCTTGTCACCGGGTTTTATTAATTCTTCCGTTATGGAAAATGATCTACCAATTGCATCGTACAAAGCAGTACATGACTCAGGGTTATAGTCACTATCGTTTAGTTTTTCGATATGTTTAACGGGTTCACCGACAAAGCGATAATCAATTGTGTCGTTAAAACGGCACAGCGTGATTTTGAACTGATATTTCCGGTCTTTTTCCTGTAAAATTCTTATCATTTCAAGCTGTTCATTAAAACTTGAAATTACTTCTCTTTTAAGCATGCCCATCGAACCACTTTGGTCGAGGATTAATACGTAGTGAATTGAGTTTTCCATAATCATGTATTTTATTTCTTGTTAATGTAGCGATATGGAAAAATGTCACTTACTTTAGGAGAAAATTTTAAATATTTCTATCATTACGCATATAAAAGCCTGACTATCTACGAAAATAAAACCAATAAAATGGAAGAAAGAAGCACAGACATCCAAGCCTTCGACGACATTATAAGGGCATTACAGCTTTTTGGCAGAAAGAAACTGGGCGATGAAATAAAACAACTCATTGAAGCAGCCCGAACGGATTTATTAGAAATAGCCCAGAGAGACAAAGCCATTTTATCTGCAGAAGTAGAGCCGGCATATTATGAGACTGATATCCGCTTTAAAAAGGATGGAGCCATTATTAAGCCCGTTGATATTGCTGTAATGAACGAACCGGATAAAAGCAAACTTATAATTGACCTAATACGGAAAAAAGAACCGCAGGTATATAAATATCTTTACGAATATGAATTGCCCAAAATAGTACGGCTAGTTGTTAATAATTCAGGCAATGTTGAAAGTGGCGAAGATATTTTTCAGGATTCCATAATATTGGTTGCAGAAAAAATCTACAACAACATGTTAAAGCTTGAATGCACATTCAGCACCTATCTTTATTCTGTTGCACGTTATCATTGGAATAATCAATTAAGGAAAAAAAACAGACAATTGGTACTTGTTGATGAATTTGAACATTTTAATATTGAAATTGAAGAACAAGAGGAAATCACTGAGACGGAAAGGTATAAACAAATTATCAATGAAATAGAAAGCATGGGCGAACGTTGCAGCCAATTATTGATGTACCGCTACTTTCATAATTATAGCTGGGACGAAATAGCCAATTATTTGGACTATGCCAATGCCGCCAGCGCCCGTAACCAAAAATATCAATGTATGAGAAGAATTAGGGCAAGACTAAAAAGCATGTAAAAACAACAGCGTGAATGAAGCAAGTGCTGAGGCACGAAGCTCTTGCTTCGGGGGTGAAGTGACTTTTAAGGAAAGAAGGCTTTAAAAATGAAGCGATTGTAATGGAGCGTTAATGAACGGCGGTCACGGAGTAAAACGGAGTGTTCGCGGTGAATTGGAGCGAAATTAACCACAAAGCAGCACATTACTGCCAGAAATGATGGGA
Organism: Prolixibacteraceae bacterium; assembly: GCA_007116765.1. Lineage (GTDB taxonomy): Bacteria > Bacteroidota > Bacteroidia > Bacteroidales > Prolixibacteraceae > Roseimarinus. The sequence goes on from SKHV01000332.1 coordinate 2,876, forward strand.
AATACTTCGACCGATTCTACCAAACTACAAATAATAACGACCGTACAGGTGCCCGGATGTTACCGGAATGGGTGACCGGAAGTTTCCAGAATTTGCAGCACAACTTCGACCGAATTATATGAGAACTCAAAATACACTTTTAAAGTTCTATGAATGTTTTTAGAGAAACTATAAAATAAACAAAAAACCAAACGTGATTTTTGAATACTTTATATAGTGGGGTCAATTAAGTCCGAAATAAATTCAAAGGGGAAAGGAGATGATGAAGCGAGGCAGTAAGCTGCTTTGGGGGGTGGGCTTGGCTTAATCTTTTAAAACGGGCGAAGTGCAAGGGCTGAGGCACGAAGCTCTTGCTTATGTTGTGCCTTTCCGGGTTGAGCAAGAAGGCTCTAAAGTTGAGCAAGCGTAATGCAGTGAAATGGAGCTCCCGGCACAGAGTTTACGGAGTGCCAGGGGCGGAATGTAACGGAATGGAGTGAAGCGAA
>SKHV01000506.1 GCA_007116765.1 Prolixibacteraceae bacterium
AAACAAATAAAAAAAATAGTTGCAATTGGCGGCGGAGAGATTGGTCGTCCAGGATATCCAGTTGAAACAACTAAGATTGACCTTGAAATTAAACGATTAACAGGAAAGAAAAAACCAAAGTTATTATTTATTCCGACTGCAAGTAATTATTCGGACTTTTATGTTGCTGTAGTTAAGAAACATTTTGGAAAATTAGGATTTATTGTAGATGTGTTGTATACTTTGCGAGTTAAAAAAACTAAAAAAGAACTTGAAAATGCAGTATTTTCTTCTGATGTAATTTATGTTGGCGGCGGAAATACGCTTCGCATGATGAATCACTGGCGAAAAATTGGCTTGGATAAGATATTAACTAAAGCATATAATAAAAATATAGTGTTATCTGGAGTTAGTGCGGGGGCAATTTGCTGGTGCAAGTATGGGAATTCTGATTCTCGTAAAACTAGTTCTGGAAACTCTTTGATACGAGTTAGAGGATTAGGGTTACTTAATTTGTTGTTGTGTCCTCATTATGATAAGGAGAATAATAGAAAAAAGAGTTTGAAAGAAATGATGAAGCGAACTTCTGGATATGCTATTGCGTTAGATAATTGTGCTGCTTTGAAAGTGGTTGATGGTGTTGCTGAGATAATTACTTCCAAGAAAACTGCTGCTGGATACAGAGCGTATTGGAAGAAAGGAAAGTACTATTGTGAAAGGATTTAGTTTTATGTGGGTATTTTATAGGAATATTTATATATGATTAAGTCGGAATATTAACAATCGTAGAAAAAGAGGCAATGATTAATACGCATATAAAACAATTTGTACTTTTGCTTTGTGTTTTACTTATGTCTACATTTGCTTTTGGTTTTGAAGGCGGAGATGGTTCTTCGGGAACGCCATATCAAATAGCTACTTGTGAACAATTGCAGAATATGAGTAGTAATTTAAGCGCTTATTATGAATTAACTGAAAATGTTGATTGTTCGGCAACTAATCCTGCTGTTGGTGGTTCTATTTGGGGCGCAGAAGGTTTTGTGCCGATTGGAAATAGCACAGATCGTTTTACAGGTTCTTTAGATGGTCAGGGATTCAATATTAGTAATTTAACCATTAATCGTTCTTCTACAAACCACGTAGGTTTATTTGGGTATTTGTCAGGTGCTGAAATAAGTAATATTATAGTTAGTAATGCAAATGTTTCAGGCACTGAAAGCGTAGGTATCTTAATCGCAAGTATGGTTGGTTCAACAGTATCGAATGTTACTATTTTAGGTACTGTTTCGGGATCAAGATATGTGGGTGGAATAATTGGCGATACTGCTACTCCTTCAAACACATTTCGAGATAGTATTGCTCAAACAACAGTTATTGGTTCAGGTTCTAATTCAGGTTTAGGCGGGGTAATAGGACGAGCAGCTGTTTTAACAACTATCAATGTCAGCGGGACTACTTCTGTAACCACGGGTACACATAGCCGTGTTGGTGGTTTTATTGGTGAGAGCGGTACAAATAATCAGATACATAATTCATCAGTGATTACTACTGTGGTAGCTTCAGGAAGTGATATAGGTGCATTTGCAGGAATAATGCAACAAGGGGCATCTATTCGGAATTCTTATGCTTCGGGTTCAATTATGGTATCTGGTGGTAATAATCATGGAGGATTTATAGGGTCTTTTCATCAATTTGGAACTTTAGTTGAAAATTCATTTGCAAATGTTAGCGTAAATTCTGTTGGTGTTGCAGGCGGTTTTATTGGTTTTATTGGGAGTTCTGCTGTGGCTAATTCAGTTCGTAATGTCTATTCTATTGGCGAGGTAAATTCTTCAGGTACTGCGGGCGGTTTAGTTGGTTCTAATTCTAGTGCTAATGGTCCTGTGACTAATTCATTTTGGGATAATCAAACATCAACTCAAAGTACAAGTGCTGGTGGAATTGGATTACTGACTACACAAATGAAAGATGGTATGACTTATGTAAATGCTGGCTGGGATTTACCTGGTTTATGGGGATTGAATGCTTCTGTAAATGAAGGGTATCCATTCTTAGCTTGGCAAGGTTTTTCAAATGAATTTGAACATTTATTTGCAGGCGGGGTTGGTTCTTCTGGAGATCCATATCAGATTGCGACTTGTGAACAATTGCAGAATATGAGTTATGACTTAGATGCACATTATGTTTTAAATGGTAATATTGATTGTGGTGTCTCTCCTTTTAATGAAAGTACTGGTTTTGTGCCGATTGGTACAGTTCCTGAACCTTTTGACGGCGTTTTAAATGGAAATAATTTTTCAATACTAAATCTATTTATTAATAAAACGACAGGAGAGGCAGGTCTTTTTGGTAGTTTATCTGGTTCAGTAAATGATTTGATTTTAGATAGTGTTAGTATTCAAGGAAGATCTCCTGTCGGCTCGCTAGTAGGCAGGTTAAGTGGAGCAACAATCTCTAATGTTCATGTATCTGGTACAGTTACCTCAACTGGAAATGATGTAGGAGGGTTAGCAGGCGATGCAAGGAATGCTCTTGGTTTAATTAATCAATCGTCATCTTCTGTTAATATCTTATCAACACATACTTCAGGTAGTGTTGGTGGATTGATTGGGTATGCAGATAATGTAAGTATTCAAAGTAGTTTTAGTACAGGAAATGTGACTGCAGATAATGTTTCAAGTGTGGGAGGTATTGCGGGTTCATTTCAAGAATCTAGTGTAATAAATAATTCTTATTCTGCAGGAATAGTTAATGGAGGCATAAGCACGAACACAGGAGGTTTCTTTGGCTGGTTTGATGGAGTCCTTGAAAATTCTTATTCAGTGGGGTTAGTTGTAGGCACAGGCTCTAGTGTTGGAGGATTAATAGGGCATGATTCTAGCGGGACGGTCACTAATTCGTTTTGGGATAATCAAACATCAAATCAATCAACAAGTGCTGCTGGAACTGGGAAAACTACTGAGGAAATGAAAAATCAAAGTACTTTTACTAATTGGGATTTTGATAGCACTTGGGGAATAAATTCAGCTATCAATGACGGGTATCCTTATTTACAAGTTTTAAATGACTTAATCGTTTTGGATTCATGTGGCACAATTAGTGAGAGTGGAATCTATATTTTGAATCAATCAGTTAATTCTTCAGGAACTTGCTTCACTATTTTATCAAATAATGTAACTATTGATAGTGCAGGATTTACCATTAATTATTCTCAGAGTGCAATAGGGTATGGTATAAATAATTCAGGAGGTTATAATAATACAGTTGTAAAAAATACTTTAATTGTTCAAGGAGGAACTAGCGTTCATTCTTATGGTATTTATTATGCTGCATCAGCAAACTTTGGAACAATTGAAAATAATGACATCATAACTTCCGGA
>SKHV01000304.1 GCA_007116765.1 Prolixibacteraceae bacterium
GTCGGTGAAGGTTGAGGTGGTGCCTAAAATGGTTGATGCTGTATGATAAAATTAGCCACCAGCTTGTAGCTCCCATTAGAAATCCCAATGTAAACAGCAGGGGAGAAGCGGGGTTGTGAATATCGAAAACTACATTAATACTTGCAAAAACCACGATGTAAATAAATATTGCTGCGGGGTTCGAAAATGCAATAAGAATACTTGAAAAGAATAACTGATAAGGTTTAGTGGCATTTCTTCTGTATTTTCGAAGTGCTTTAAGCGGATGCGAGAAAAAAATATACAAGCCTAATGCAAAAAGAGCAACAGCAGCAATTATTTGTATTAGCATTTGGTTTGCCCGTAAAAAGGTAATAATATAAGTAACACTAAAGCCTGCAATTAATGCCCATATCGAATCGGTTACGGCAACGCCAAGGCCGGTGTAGAACCCCGACTTCAGATCACGGTTGGCAGTACGTTGCACCACTAAAATACCCATAGGTCCCAACGGTAACGATACCAGTAATCCGGTAATTAATCCTTTTATGAAAATATTTGCAATCATACATCTTGAATCTGAGGGCTGCAAATATAATTCATAAGTATACAATTAGGTTCACTAAATCACGTTAATAAATATTGAATTATTATTTTTGCACCCCATGAATCGTTTTCTAATTGTAATTATTGCTTTTTTGGTTTTTGTTTGTATTCAACCGGTTTTTTCACAAACCAGTAATGCAACCCTGTACGGTGTGGTAACCGATAACGAAGGAAGCCCTATAGAATTGGTGAATGTTGCCATGTTGAATTATCCTTTTGGAACTACAACTAACCGAAAAGGTGAGTTTTTATTGCGAATACCAACCGGGCGTGAAATTGTGGTTGCTTTTTCGGCTTTGGGTTACGAAATGGCTCAAATTACATTGAATTTATCGCCCGATGAAATTACCGAATATAACTTGGTACTCAATAGTTTCGATACTGAAATTGACGAAGTAATTGTTACTCACAGAGAACAGTCGTCGGGAAATATAATGAGACTTGATCCCGGTGCCGCAAGTGCCATGCCCGATATAGGAATGGGAAGCGTGGAAAGTGTTTTACGAACTATGCCCGGTGTAACGGCAAGTAATGAATTAAGTAATCAGTATTCGGTGCGTGGAGGTAGTTTCGACGAAAATCTGGTGTATGTGAACGATATTGAAGTGTATCGACCCTACTTAATACGTGCCGGACAACAGGAGGGGCTTAGCTTTATTAACCCCGATATGGTATCGTCAATAGAATTTTCGGCCGGCGGTTTCGATGCGAAATATGGCGATAAAATGTCGTCGGTGCTCGATATTCGCTATCGTAGGCCATCAGAGTTTTCGGCCTCGGCAGCAGTAGGTTTGCTGGGAGGGAAAGTTCATGTTGAAAACATTAGTAGCAACGGACGCTTTACTTACAACATGGGAGTGAGGTATAAAACCTTTCGCTATTTACTGCGTACACTCGAAGAAAAAGGAGAATACGATCCTTCGTTTGTCGACTATCAGGGTTATTTTACTTACAAAGTATCAGAAAAAATGGAGTGGTCGTTTTTAGGAACTGCATCGTCGAACAAATACAATTTCATTCCTCAAAGCAAACATACTCAGTCAGGTATTTTTAACGACCAGCGCAGCTTGTATGTGCATTACGAAGGACAAGAAATTGATCGCTTTTTGACCTATACCGGTACCTTGAGTTTACAGTACGAACCTACCCGGAATTCATATTATAAATTGAGTGCCGCCGCCTACACAACCCGCGAAGAAGAAACTTTTGATATAATAGGTTATTATCGATTGAATGAGGTGAGTAACATTGGCACATCTGAACAGGAAGATTCAACAATGAATATTGGCGTGGGTTTTTATCACGAACATGGCCGTAATTACCTCGATGCCGATGTGTTTAGTGTCTCACACAAAGGAGGAATTAAATTGCAGAGTCATTTTCTGCAGTGGGGAATTACGGCTAAACAAGAATATGTGCACGACCGTATGAATGAATGGGAATACCGCGATTCGGCCGGGTATGCTTTACCTTACTCCGATGCCGATGTGTTGCTCTATTATTCAGCTAGAACAAATTATAGTCATGCCGAACAGCGTGCAACTGCTTTCTTGCAAAACTCATACACCATACCGCTTTCGATTGGAGCGATGATGCTTACTGGTGGAGTAAGGGCACATTACTGGACTTACACCGACAAAATTTCGCTAAGCCCTCGGTTTTCAGCATCGCTGGCCACCGGAGTTGAGCGCGATATACTATTTCGTTTATCGATGGGGATGTATCAACAGCCTGCTTTTTACCGCGAAATTAAAGATTTATACGGGAACATTAACCCTGATATTCAAACACCGCGATCGATTCATGCCGTAGCCGGTTTCGATTATTCTTTTATTGGATGGGACAGGCCTTTCAGGCTTACTTTCGAAACCTACTATAAAGCTTTGCGCGACTTAATTCCTTATCAAATTGAAAATGTAAGAGTCCGGTATTTGTCCAATCAAATTTCGAACGGTTATGCTTATGGTGCCGACTTCAAAATAAATGGTGAGTTTGTGAGTGGTACGCAGTCGTGGATAAGTATGTCGTTAATGAAAACCGAGGAAAATATTGTAGGCGATGGCCATGCTTATATTCCGCGACCTGCCGACCAGCGTTTTAAGTTCAGCATGTATTTTCAGGATTATTTACCCGGATTGCCCCAGTACCAAATGCATTTAACCGGGCATTACATTACAGGAGCTCCTTATGGAATGCCACGCAGTCCGCGGCATACTCAAACTGCCCGAATTGATAGCTATCGGAGAGTTGATATAGGGTTTACCCGCTTGTTGGTCAGTAATGGCCAAAATTTGACTCAAGCAAACTTTTTTGAACGTTTTAGCGATTTCGATGTAAGTCTTGAGGTTTTTAATCTTATGGATATTCAGAATGTTGCTTCGTACAATTTTATATCCGATTTTGAAAATAACTATCACGCAATACCCAATCGCTTGACTGGTATTACGTTCAACCTGAAAGTATCGGCAACATTTTAATGCTACTTGATTAATTACAGTAGCGTTTAATCACATTGTAGCTTTCGCTAATCCCCAGCTCACCGGCCTTACTTAAATCGCGGGCAGCCCCTTCAATATCGTTCATTAATATTTTTACTAGTCCACGGTTGTAATAGGCTTCCGCAAAATCGGGTTCAATATTTATTGCAGTGCTGTATTCATCAATGGCGGTAAAATAATTCTCATTACGCAAATACACATTTCCTCTATTGAAGTAAGTAAACGCAAATTGAGGGTTCATGTACACCACTACCGAGAAATCGGTAAGAATA
>SKHV01000018.1 GCA_007116765.1 Prolixibacteraceae bacterium
AACAGGTGATTTTCGCGAATGATACCTTTTGCAATCATCATCCATGGAATTGGTTTCGAAGAAGAATCTATGCTGACACGTTTAAAAAACAAAACAAAAGTGCTTATCCCTCGATTGCAGGCTGGAAATCTTCCAGCAAAAAAAACTCTTTTGTCTTCGAAGGAGTCCGGTTCGACTCTTGGATTAGCACATTTCTTTTTTCAATGAATGAATCTGCATTGATCGAAATAAAATGGGAGATATGTCCGACCCAGAATTGGGCGAATGAGTATATTTTTGGTGGACATGTTGAAGAAGCGTTCTTTTCAGATAAAATGGATATAAAACTGAAAACTCATCTTATAAGATGGTTGTTTGGTACAGAAGATGGATCACATTGGAGTAAGTCGCAAAAATTAGGTAGTGAAAATTCTGCTCTTTTTGAAATGAAATCAGCAGCAATATTGGCAGAAAAAAAATTAACTGCAGTCTTAACAAAAAAGAATGCGTACTTTCAATACTTTCAAAGAAACTGTTTACTCGTAATTTCACAAACTATTCAAGGTTATAGAAATGCGTTAGTAAGGCGCCTAAGAAAAAAATGACCATCTATTTTTTTATTTCTCTTGTGTTTTCTGGGTCTGCACTAGTATTAAAATCTAAATCGGCTATATATTTCAAGAATGTTACTTTTTTAGCTACAATTACTTTAATTGTTTTAATTGTTTCTTTACGGTATGAGACGGGTACTGATTATTATAATTACCTAGGATGGTTTCAGCAATTGCCTTCAACAGGGCTACGTTTAAGTGAAGAATTAGGATTCTCATTAATAATCATTTTTTTCGACTATATTGGTTTTCCATCCCAATCCTTTTTTCTTCTCTTTGCAGTCATGACAGTATTTTTTTCTGCCCTTGGATTTAAAAATCTTACTCCGAATTGGCAAATTGTTACTCTTGTATTTGTTGTATCTGCGCTACCTACTTTGATGGGTGGGTTCCGTTTACTACTTGCATCGTCAATTGGCTTATTTTCCATATATTATGCGATCGAAAGGCGGTTTATTGGATATTTGTTTTTTGTAATTCTGGCATTATTATTTCATAGGGCTGCTGTCTTGCTTCTGCTAATCTACCCTTTGCTTATAGTGCATAGGAAGATAGGAACAAGTTATACTGCAAGCATATTGCTAATGGCGGCCTTATTTATTTTGATGGTCGAGAATCATGTCTATTCGTTTATCGCGATGCTCTTTCAGTTTGACATATTAAATCTTGAATATAAGTTGCATAACTACGTTCATAATGAACGTTATGGTTCCACCCCAATTTCAATGACCATTATTGTCAAATCGGTAGTTCTAGCAATTATTTTTGTTATTTTGAGAGACAGGTTAATTCTTAAAATAAAATATTACGATTACTTCTTAATAATTATTTTTCTTGGCTTTATTATGCAGTTATTTATTACACAAACTATATTCGGTGCCATAGCACTTCGTGGCGCACAGTTTTTCATGATTGTGCAGTCCATACTTCTGGTGGCATGTATCTCTGCTATGCGATCCATGGTTGAAAAAATACTATTTCTTTTTTTTGTAATGATAGTTACTTTTGGTAGCATGTGGACAACAATGATTTTACGCGCCGAACTTTATTTTCCGTATAAATCTATAATATTCAATTAATTTAAATTCGATTCATGGATAATAAAATTAAAAATTTAAAAATTTTAGCTTGGCCTAAAATTGGGTTAAATCCATATAATGAGATTCTTTATGAGAAGCTTGAGGAGCATGGGGTAACGGTGATATCTCATAGAGATGCCCGGCTATCGGGCATTACTTCACATGTTGATGTTTTTCATTTTCACTGGTTAAACGCATATTTAAGTCATAGTGCAGTGAAGTCATTGTTTTCTACACTTGCGTTTATTGCCTACATTTTGCTTCTTAAAATCAAAAAGACTAAAATTGTCTGGACAGCTCATAATACTGTATCGTTTACTCATAGTAAGAAAAATATTTTGCTCGAAAAATTACTGGTTCCGTTCTTGATTAAATATGTAGATAAGATAATCGTACATAGCAAATTCCAAATTAATCATTTTTCAGAGCAATACCATTCCAAGATAATACACATACCCCATCATAATTATTGCCCAACGCTCCATCAAAAAATTCATGGTAAAAATGATTACTATCTTTTTTTTGGCAGTGTTTCCCCATACAAAGGGCTAGATTTGGCGATTCAAGCTTACAACATGGCTTCTTCATCATGTTGCGTTCGGCCATTTAAGATAGTTGGTTCTGTTAATGACTCTGCTTATAAGATGGAAATATCTAATTTGATACAAAACAATAAAACCATCTTTCTAGAAGATAGATTTATTAGTAATTCCGAATTGGAATTGCTCGTTAAGGGATCTAAGGCAGTTATTTTGCCATTCAGACAAATTACGAATTCGGGTAGCTTGATCTATGCGCTTTCATGTCGGACTCCTGTATTCGTCAGGTGGAGCAAGTTAGTCGATGAAGTGATTTCAGCTCATAATGGGATTGAAAAGGTTTTATTCACATTCAAAGACGAAAAGGAACTTGTTTCTCTCATTACGAAGGACGTTGAAGTTGATCTATCGGATTTTGATGCGTTTATTGCAAATACCGACATCAGTAGGCTTGTTCGCGACTACTATGATGTTTTTTTTGCTGCTCACTGATGCCGTATTTATTTTCGCCAACTTGTGGTTAACAGTAACGCCTCCTATAAATTTGGACTCGCATGGAGTAAAAAATGGTTTCTTCAAAGCCGAAACTCAAAATTTCTATCATCTACGGGCCGCTACTCCACTACCGTGTGGCTTTGTTTAACGCGATATGCAAACGCTATGATTTAACCGTTTTTACCACTAAATTCGAAAGACCTGACACAGGGCTTCAGTTCGCGGTTGAGGTTATACCGGCTCGACGACTGGGACCGTTCAGGTTCCAGCCCGGTCTCCGGCAAAAACTACGGCAAGGGCAATTTGATGTTTGTATCTCATTTTTGGACGTTGCCCATATAGACACTTTGGCAGCGATATTCCTGCCTGTTGCACCACGTACATTTTCCTGGGGAGCATGGTTGACGGGCTCAAGCATAGCGAACTACCTGCGAGTTGCGGCGGTAAAGCGCTGCGAATCGAATCTGTTTTACTGTTATCAGAAAATGCAAGAAATAGCAGCTTGCGGTGCCCCCATTGAAAGGCTTTACGTCGCTCACAACACTGTCGGGGTTCCTGAAGCAATACCAGCCGTTTCTGCTGATCAACGTGATCTCATTCTTTTCGTGGGTAGTTTTGACGCTAGAAAAGGTCTAG
>SKHV01000479.1 GCA_007116765.1 Prolixibacteraceae bacterium
GGGTTTCAGGGAGAATGCTTTCAGCGACAGCCAGCTAACTTTTGGTGTGAACCATAATTTTACCGAAATATTCGGGCTCCAGTTTAATTACGACAGTTATTTCCCCGATTCAGGTGACATGAAACAGGGAGTCTCGTTGTGCCTGCAAATTTTCTTTTAAACCATTCTCAATGCAAGAAAAATAAAAATTCAAACAATGATGAATATTAAAAATATTGCCTACTTTCTGGTTTCGTCAATTGCCATTGTGGTAATTTTAACCTTTGGGAGCAGCTTGCTTATTCCCTTTGTTTTTGCATTAATACTTTGGTTTATTGTAATGCAAATGAGAAAAACCATGGACAGGATTGCTGTAATAAAAAGACACATTCCCCGATGGGCAAAAACAATTGTTTCGTTAGCCCTGATTGTGCTTATTATAAGTACAATATCGAACATTATTGCTTCGAATGTCCGCAATCTGGTAAATTCTTACGAAAAGTCTGAAGCTAACCTTGACAACATTGTAAACCGGGTGAATGATTTTCTGAACATCAATTTGTTTGAAAGCATGGAATCATTTGCCGAAGGACTCGACATTGGTTCAATGTTATTATCTGCAGTGAATTTTTCAACCGGCATGATTGGAGCCACGTTCATGGTTATTCTTTATGCCATTTTCTTATTCCTGGAAGAACCATCTTTCCAGAAAAAAATAAAAAAATTATTTCCCGACGATGAAAGCTTTAGCAAGGTACAAAGTGCCATTATACAAATAGAATCGTCGGTTTCGAAATATTTAGGATTGAAAACCTTAATAAGTATAATAACCGGAGTATTAAGCTTTATTGCCCTTGCAATTATTGGTGTTGACTACCCTTTTTTCTGGGCTTTTATTATATTCATACTGAACTACATTCCCAATATTGGCTCGCTCATAGGAACAATATTCCCTGTAATATTCAGTTTTCTCCAGTTCGACAGTTTTTTACCGGGATTTTTGGTGCTTATTTTTGTAGGAGCTATACAAATTGTGGTGGGAAGCGTTATCGATCCAAAACTGATGGGCGACAGCATCAACCTAAGCCCTCTGGTAATAATCATTTCCTTGTCGTTTTGGGGGGCGGTTTGGGGCATTACCGGAATGCTTCTGAGTGTTCCCATTATGGTAATTATGGTTATCATCTTCTCTAAATTCCCTAAATCAAGACCCATAGCCATATTACTATCGGGTAATGGAGAAATAGACTAAGAACCGGTGCTTCAGCATTGTATTTCGTTTTGCGACAGTGATGTAAGCCAAAAATTCTATTTTCGAACAGCAACAACGATTTCCAGTTCCACCTCGTGCATTATTTCTTCTTGTATGAGCATTTTAACCTTGTCCAGTTCATCATCGGAAACATATTGTTCCGAAACCAGCTTTATGGATAGCTTCATTGGTCTGTGATTAATTACTTTCACATCCCGTATATGCATATTTTCGGTTTTTATTGATTCAACATGCTTTATTACGTTATATTCAGCTACCATTTCATTAAAGCCTAAAGCCAGAGGAATACATAATATGAGTACCAATATTGTGGATACAAGCATTCCCTTACCGGCAAGTTTCAACGGACTAAAGCCCAAAAACATAAAAGTTAACGACGCTGCCAGCACCATACCGGCCAGGTTGGTTGTAAGCAATAAGGCTGCACCAAGGAATATTTCACTATCAGCCCAACCAATACCAATAGCAGTAACAGCCAATGGTGGGATTAATGCTACAGCAATTGCCACACCGGCAAGGGTTTTAGCCACCTCTTCGCGTGCATGAGCATAAGCCCCAGCTATGCCCGATACAACTGCAATTCCTAAATCGAGCAAATTGGGACGGGTTCGTGCCAATATTTCTGAACCAGCGGTTTGAATTGGTGTCAATAAGGTTATAAGAACGGCAAAAACCAGCGAAATACCCAGTCCTGCCATTATTGTAGTGAAACTTCCGGTTATTAGCTTCTTATCTTGACGCAAGGTGCCCATACTCAACGATATAATTGGAGACATAAGTGGAGCAAGTATCATAGCACCTATTACTACCGGAGCTGAATTGGCAAACAAACCAAAAGTTGCAAGAATTGTCGACAATACCATTAAAGTGAGATACGTTCCTTTCAATCTAGCATTCTCCCTTAATACCTGGAACAAATCTTTAAATTCTTCGGTAGATGCATTACGAACAAGAGGTACTTTTTTATTTGCCAGTATTTGAGCCGTTCCACTATCAGGCAAAGCACTTATTTTTAAAATATCATTTGTGTCGGGATTTGTATCCGGCATTTCAAAAATAGATCCTGGTATTATTTCCAGCTGATTTTTTTCAACATGCAATTTAATTTTATCTGATCTGTGTTTTAACTTATCAACTATATAATCACGCTCTCCATCGGGAAAAGTAAATTGGATACTCGAAGTTTTAATATGAGCAGCAAATGAAGGTAATTTTTTTGTTCCAGCTGAAAACATAATTGCGTATCGAAACATTTCCATAATGCTGCGCGGACTGATAAAAAAAGCATGTAATTTTCCGTCGTTCAGAGATGAATTATTAATAGTAGCTATAGAGAGCAATGAACTTTTTCGGTGTTCAGAAACCACAATCCCGGCAACTGAAGTATTAATTGATTTATCATTTTGTAATTCAACATCAACCCTAAAAGGTTGTATTTTGGAAAAACGTGTAAAGGAATGTAACAATCGGCGAAAAAAACTTTTGTTATTAGATGAATCTTCGCTTGTTAATTTAAACGTATTACCAATTACCATGCTATTAAAAACAGGCTGACCATTACAATAGAGAATATCCATTTTAATCGACTCAGGCTCACTTTTTAAATGCGAAACTGCTTTATCAATATTTCCTTGAACACCAATCCCCCTGCATGATTCTGTTGCCTCGGGGTGCGGTAAAATTGCAATTTTAATATTTTTCCCTGCAATCTTTAAGAATAATTGTTTCAGTTGTTCATCTGACAAATACAACAACAACTGTTCATCTGAATTGATAACACCATCACTATCCGAATCAAAAAATTCAGAACTGGATATAATGTCGCGAACAAGTGGCAAAATTTTTTCTTTCACCTCTTCTATCCTATTCCCGTCAAAAAGTAATTTATAATTCATACTAAATAGTTAACAATCTGAATGTAAGTAGCCAATAATTTCGAAAAGTTATTCTTTTTTTTTATATTTAAGAAAACATGGTATTATACAATTATAAGTAATTTAAGTGGAATAAGCTGAAAATCCATAAGAGTAAGCAAAAATTAAAAACAACAATGAAATGAAAACGACACCAAGATTTACA
>SKHV01000492.1 GCA_007116765.1 Prolixibacteraceae bacterium
GATCCGATACCAGGAGTTGTAAAATCGGGCTATGCAGTAAAACCTGGTTATGTGTATGGCGCCAGGGAAGGTCAAACTGTTAACTTCCCGGGTCGAGTAGATGTGGCCTTTGGGTCCCACGGGAATTATCATTACTTGTATGGGGTCACAGGTGATATCACTTTCGATAATTCAACCTTTGGAGGCGATCCCCTTCCTTCAGTAAGTAAATCCGGATTCGTCTCTGTGGCGAAAATCCGTTCGGAAAATATCTACTCCATCAAGTCGGTCCATAGCGGATACGTTGTTTCAGTTGGAGGAACAGACCGTATGGCATCAGGAGCACCAGTTGAGCAGCGCCAATGGGATTCTTCTCATGACTGGAAGAAATGGAAACTGGTATCAGTTGAACCGGGTTTTCAAAAAATTGTCAATATGAACAGTGATCTTGTTCTATCCGTTGAGGGAAGCGACCGTATGGCTGCGGGTGCGCCGATCGAGCTGCGAGAATGGAATTCTGCTCATGATTGGAAAAAGTGGAAGGTAGTGTATATCGGTTACGAGCAGTTCTACCTGGAAAACAAGCACAGTGGTCTTGTGCTTTCTGTGGAGGGAAGCGACCGTATGGCTGAGGGGGCACCGCTTCAACAGAGAGGTTGGAATCCGACACACGACTGGAAGAAATTCACCGCCGAGCACTGGGTTGGTGAAGATGAATTGTTTTCTTTGGAAATCAACATCAGTATGAACAATGTACATGTTTATCCAAACCCCGCTTCGAGCGTTATCAATATCGATTTTGCAGGTGACGATATCAGTAGGGCTTCTGTGAGAGTTTATAATCTATTGGGAGGGTTGGTTCTCGAAGATAAAATTAATGACCAGAAGAACACCCTTTCTGTTAGTCATTTATCAAAAGGGGCTTATATAATCAATGTAAGCTCTGAAAACTTCAATTATAATCGAAAAATTATGGTTGAGTAGATTAAGCCTTAAGTATGGCGTGTTATAAACAAGTATTCGAATACAACGCCAGCTTGAATGAATTAACCAATAATATCATAGAATATCAAAGGGGTAAATCCATAGGATTTTCCCCTTTTTGTATTTTCAATTAATAATTAATGAAATATCCATGAGAATTATGTGGATGTTTAATTGGTTTGGAACAAATTTGAAACATTTTGGAATAAAATGAATGTATGAAAAATGATTTTTTTTCATTTATTGCAAGAACAAGTGAACTTGAGCTATTCATAAATTCTCATCATTATGAATAACGCTCAGGTTAACCCCGAGTTAGTTTTGAATAGTTGGAATTAAATAATTTATTTTTATTTTTTAATAAGTTATGATTATGTCAGGTAAATTTAAATTCTTAGTTGTTTTTCTTGTTGGTATTCAGTCGGTATTGTTCGCAGAAGAGAGCAGGGCTCAGGAAATAAGAGATACCCGTAGCGACACATGGGTGGCCGTAGATGAGCTTGGGCGTCAGGTTCCGGGACATGATATTGTAGGTGTTCCTCGTGATAACAAAACCGTTGGGTTGTTTTTTTATATGTGGCTCAACGAGGAAGAGCATTTAATGATTCATGATATTGAAAAAATCCTTAAAGGAGAACAGTCCTGGGGAAAACCAGGATCTTTTCATTTTTATTCTGAACCGATTTATGGCTACTATTCCAGTCGCGATGAGTTTGTGATTCGCAAACAGATGCAAATGATCTCCGATGCACAGGTAGATTTCATCTTTTTTGATGTTACCAACCGCCTTACCTACGAGGATACTTATAAAACCATATTGTCGGTAATGGCTCAAATGCGCGAAGAAAAACACAAAGTGCCTTATGTGTCATTTCTTACAAATTCAAGAATGAATGAAACCATAGAAGCTTTGTTTGCCGAGTTGTATGCCCAGGATTTATATGCTGATTTATGGTTTTACTGGGACGGAAAACCATTGATGATGGGTGAATACACAGGGAATAACGAAGCAATCAAGGATTTTTTTACCTACAAGAGATCTTGGGCCTGGACCGACCAGCCGTGGTTCACCGAAACCAATGGAGAAGACCGTTGGGCCTGGCTCGATCATTATCCCCAGCAACCCGGTTTAAAAAATGGTATACCTGAATATATTTCAGTCACCACTGCTCAGCATCCACACGGGCGATTTGCAATTGGAAAAAGTACCGGTGCCGACAGAAAAGACGCTCCGGAATATAATACAGGAGGTACATATTTTAATTTGCAATGGCAGCGGGCACTTGAAGTTGATCCTCCTGTAATTGGCATCACACAATGGAACGAATACCTTGCGCAGCGCTTCGTGCATCCCGATCCCCGGCAGCCTGTCATGCACATGGTACGCAAGCCACTATCGCCTGGCGAATCTATTTTTATTGACGTCTATACCCCGGAATATAGCAGAGACATTGAACCATTAAGAGGATATTATCGTGACAACATGTACTTGCAAATGGTAAGTAACATTCGAAAATACAAAGGTGTACGAACACAAGAGCCGGCCAAAAACCCCACAACAATTGCACTTACTTCCGATTTCAAACAGTGGAACAAGGTTGGTCCATCATTTCTCGATGATATTCATGACACCCAACATCGCTACCACGTAAGTTATGGAAGCGAGAAAATATACACCAATGAAACCGGACGAAATGATTTTGACGAGCTAAAGGTTTCATATGATGAAACAAATATCTATTTCTATGCAAGAACGACTGAGGCCATCACCGCACATACCGACAAAAACTGGATGATGCTTCTTATAAATACTGATGCCGATTATGAAAGCGGTTGGCATGGCTATGATTTTATCGTAAACCATTCTGTATTGTCGGAAATTGAGACCACAGTTAAATCACATGAAGGAGCAGATTATACCTGGAACAATCCCCAGAGCATACCATACCTTTACGAAAAAAATGAGATGCATTTGGCCATTCCGGCAAGTATTCTGGGAATTGATACATCAAAACCCTTTGTTCTTGACTTTAAATGGGTAGATAACAGCCTGTTTTCTGGTGATATTATGGATCTTTATGTTGATGGGGATACTGCTCCTAATAACAGGTTTAATTATAGGTACTTTAGTAACAGAGACTAACAAGAGAAGATGATTAGACTGATATTTCTTAGCTTTTCGTTACTCGCTTTACATGTTTCCGGAGTTTTTAATTCTGTAAATGCGCAAGGTTGGGATACCTATAGCGATACCTGGGTTGGAGAGGACGAGTTGCAAAGACAATTTCCAACGCAGCAGCAAGTGGGTGAGCCACGAGACGATAAACAGGTCGGAGTATTTTATCATAACTGGCATGAGATTCGACC
>SKHV01000364.1 GCA_007116765.1 Prolixibacteraceae bacterium
AAGAAAAAACCAAAAACACGAAAATCGAAGCTCAGGAAAAAACAATATCCTCGGTTGAAAAACCAACACATACTAATGTGAAGGTAACTCCTGTGGCTGCTGAAATGATAAAAGAAAACAAATTGAATGTTGATGATATAATAAACGGACTTAAAAGACTCTCAAAAAGCGATGTCGAAAAAGTAATAAATGCAGGTTCAGAACCCATACTAGTAAAAAGAGCTCATAGCAGGGAACATACGCGCGAAAAAATGAGCATGCTACGTCGACGCCTGAGTGAGCGTTTAGTAAAAGTAAAAAACGAAACCGCCATGCTTACTACCTTCAACGAGGTTGACATGAGTACCATTATGGAGCTTCGGAAAGAAATGCAAAATGCATTTACCGAAAAATACGGTTTCAAATTGGGTTTCATGGGCTTTTTCACAAAAGCAGTAAGCATTGCAGCACAGCTTTATCCGGCCGTCACCTCTCAAATCGATGGCGATGAGATTATTTCACCCTCATATGTCGATGTGGGCATTGCGGTGCAAACACCTAAAGGATTAATGGTGCCAAACATCCGAAACGTTGAAGCTAAAGACATTGCACAAATTGAACTCGAAATTAAAGCACTTGCACAAAAAGCCCGCGATAAAAAAATAAGTATTGAAGAACTGAGCGGAGGCAGCATTTCAATTACAAACGGAGGAGTATTTGGCTCGTTACTTTCAACTCCTATTCTTAATCCTCCACAATCGGCAATACTGGGTATGCACAACATTGTGGAAAGACCGATAGCTGTTAATGGGCAAGTTGTGATTAGGCCAATGATGTATGTTGCCCTTAGTTACGACCACCGCATTGTGGATGGAAAAGACTCAGTTGGTTTTCTCAAAACTGTGAAAGAAATGATTGAAAAACCTGAAAAGATGCTGTACTTGGGTAAAAACCCAACAGACATTCTTCTTGGCCTCTAATTTCAAAGTTTATTAAATATATGTAAACAATATTCAGCAATAGATTTTTATTACACAAGCTGAATAAAAAAGACTATTTTTGCATCGAAAAACAAAACAGTTCTTTTAAATGATAAGCAGAAGAATCATTAGAATAAAAGTAATGCAGTCGCTATATGCATTCCATTCATCATCTGATCAAACAATCAAACAAGCTGAAACAGAATTGTTTCACAGTATTAACAAGTCGTACGACTTATATCACTTATTGCTTCTGTTGCTACTCGATGTGCGTAAACATGCTCAGGAACTCATTGAACAGCGTATGCAAAAAAAAATGCCCACGCCCGAAGATCTTAACCCAAACCGTCGCTTCATCAACAATAGTATTGTTACCAATTTATTAAACAACCAGCCACTTCAAAAATACATCGAGTTAAAAAAACTCAACTGGACCGATTTTCCTCAATTAATTCGAAACATTTACAACAAACTTATTGATAGCGAGGCCTACAAGCAATACATGTCGAAAGCAGAAACAACACTTGCCGACGACCGTGCAATTATCGATTTTTTCTATATTACCATAGTGGCCGAATCGGAAGAACTCTACGAAATATTAGAAGAAAAAAGCATTTATTGGAACGACGATACTGAGTTTGTTATCAGCATGATATTGAAAACCATTCAGAAATTCAAACCTAATTCGTCGGACTTAAAATCACTAATGCCACTTTTCAAGGACGAAGACGATATTGATTTTACCAAAACACTATTCCGAAAAGCAGTACTTAACCACGAGGACAATCGACAAATAATAGAAAAGCATTTGCATAATTGGGATCTTGACCGTGTTGCTTTTATCGATTTACTTATTATGGAACTCGCTCTTTGTGAATTGATGCATTTTCCTTCGGTGCCAAGCAAGGTAACCCTTAATGAATATATTGATTTGGCAAGGTATTACAGCACATCGAAAAGCAGGAATTTTATAAATGGAATTCTCGATAAAATGTTGAAAACGCTAAAAGCCGAAGGAAAAGTAAATAAAACCGGACGTGGCTTAATTGGCGAATAATTAGTGAATGTTAAAGCGAGTGTTTGTGATTACAACAGAAAAAAGTACTTTTGAAACAAGTATTTTAAATTGCAAAAAAGAATCAGCACAAAACAAGAATATAAACAATTAAAATTGAATACAATGAATTATCTCAACTACATTTTAATGACTCAACCTTCCGATGAAGGAGGAAGTGCCTTAGGTATGTTTCTGCCTTTGATTGCTATTTTGGTAATCTTCTGGTTTTTCATGATTAGGCCACAAGCTAAACGTCAAAAAGAACTCAGAAAATTTCGTGAATCACTCCAAAAAGGAGATAAAGTAATCACCACTGGTGGCATTTACGGTAAAATTATTAGCATAAAAGACAACACTGTTTCAATACAAGTTGACGAAAACACAAAACTAACAGTGGATAAAAGCAGTATCATTAAAGATCCTACTGATTTACAACAAGCTCAGAAATAACAAAGGGGTTCAAATAGAAAATGCCTGTGCTTTCTAAATAAGCACAGGCATTTTTTAAAATATTTTGTTTGAAAATTTATTTCTTCGCATTCTCATATCGCTCGCAAACTACATCCCAGTTCACCACATTCCAAAAACTACCAATGTAGTCAGCTCTTCTGTTCTGATATTTCAAGTAGTAAGCATGTTCCCAAACATCAAGTGCTAACAAGGGTGTACCTTTAATCGAGGCAATGTCCATAAGCGGGTTATCCTGATTTGGTGTCGAAGTAATGACAAGTTTATCTTCAGATGATAATACAAGCCAGGCCCAACCACTGCCAAAAACAGTCGATGCAGCTTTTCCAAATTCAACCTTGAATTTATCGAGTGAACCAAACTGGCTCACAATGTCATTAAGCAGTTTTCCTTTAGGAGCAGTTTTCTCAGGTGTCATGTTCTCCCAGAAAAGGTTATGGTTGTAATACCCTCCCCCATTGTTTCTAATGACAACACTAAGTGTGCTAACTGTTGAAAACAACTCTTCAAGTGTTTTAATTTCTAAATCACTTCCTTTTATTGCATTTAAAAAGTTATTGTAATATCCCCTATGATGTCTGTTGTAGTGCAATTCCATTGTTTGTGCATCAACATAAGGTTCAAGCGCATCGTAACTATATTCCAACTCAGGAAAAACATGTTCTACTTTATTTTTTTGAGCAGATATTGCGGTGGTAAAAGCAAATAAAGCAATTACTGTAAATGTAAATATTTTATTGAATTAGGCATTTAAGCAATAATTTGTTTATAAGAACAAGGAGGCTTGTTTATCATTCGCATCATGAGATTCTCAAATAACCCCTCCTTCATATTGCTGCGATTA
>SKHV01000418.1 GCA_007116765.1 Prolixibacteraceae bacterium
AACATACTGGCAAAAGATTTACGTGGCCCTGCCTTACACCGTGCACTCAACGAAATTTTGAACCAACAATAACAATGTTCGACACTTTCGCCATTGTTTCACACTACTCACTCAATTTTTTATGTGGGTAATCGCATTTTTTCTAAATTGCACCCGTTTTAAAAAAACGCTTTAAAAAATTGCCTGAGAAAAAAACATATTTTGTTTCTGATGTTCACCTGGGGGCACCTGCTTCAAAAAACAACCGCGAACGCGAAAAACTTTTTGTGCAATGGCTCGATATGGCAGCTTGCGATGCACGCGAAATATATCTGTTAGGTGACATTTTCGACTTCTGGTATGAATACCGGAAAGTAGCACCTCGTGGCTTTGTGCGCACCCTGGGCAAAATTGCTGAAATTACCGACAAGGGCATACCGGTTCATTTTTTTACCGGAAACCACGACATTTGGGTATTCGATTACTTAACCACCGAAACAGGGGTTATTTTACACCGTGAACCCATTGAGAAACAAATTGGAAACAAAACATTTTACCTGGGTCACGGCGACGGGCTCGACCCTTCGGAAAAAGGATACTTGCGCCTGAAACGACTGTTTACAAGTAAAACGGCTCAACTCCTGTTTTCGATGCTGCATCCCAACATCGCGTTTTGGTTTGGGCACAAGTGGGCAAAACACAGTCGCCTGGCAAAAGGTCTTGAACCTGAAATAAGTAAGGGCCCCGAGTTTGAATCGTCGGTTGCCTTTGCGAAAGACTACAGAAAACAAAAAGAAATTGATTTTTTTATCTTCGGGCACAGGCACATAATGATGAATGAAGACATTGGCCATAATTCGCAGGTAGTAATTTTGGGCGAATGGTTCAACTATTTTTCATATGCCGTTTTCGATGGAAATAAATTAGAATTAAAGAAATACAAACCATAGTTTTGTTCGTTATTATATTATGAATAAAAAAATTTATACCACAATTATCGGTTCGGGAAGTTATATACCCGAGTTAAGCGTTAACAACGACTACTTCCTCAACTCTACTTTCTACGATCCTAAAACCAGAAAGCCCATTGATAAAGACAATGAAGAAGTAATTGAAAAATTCAAGGAAATAACCAACATAAGCGAGCGCAGGTGGGCAAAACCCGATCAGATGACCTCCGATTTGGGAGCATTGGCTTCGCTTGATGCCATCAAGAGCACCGGGATAGACCCCGAATCGCTCGACTTTATTATTGTAGGGCATAACTTTGGCAATATTGAAGGGGATACCAACCGGCCAATGCTTATTCCAAATATTGCCGCAAGGGTAAAGCAGCAATTAAACATAAAAAAACCCGGCACAATAGCCTTCGATGTACTGGCCGGATGCCCGGGATGGGTGCAGGCCTTAATCGTTGCCGACGCACTTATAAAGTCGGGAAACTACAATCGGGGACTGGTAGTAGGTGCCGATGTGAACTCTCGGGTAGGTGATCCATTCGACCGCGACTGCATGATATTTGCCGACGGAGCAGGAGCTGTAGTGGTGGAAGGTACTCTGAGCGAAACGCCTGTTGGAATACTGTCGCATGCTGCTCGTACCGATGCCGTTGCTTTTGCCGAATTATTGGTGCAAGAACACTCGCTTAACCCCAACGACGACCAGGACAGGCGTTATATTCGTATGCAAGGGCATAAAGTGTATGTTTATGCATTGCAAAATGTACCCGGAGTTGCAAAAGAAGCTCTCGACAAAGCAAACCTTTCACTCACCGACATTAAAAAGGTACTAATACACCAGGCCAACGAAAAAATGGATGAGGCAATTTGCCAGCGTTTAATGAAGTTGTACCACATTAAAGGCGACACACACGACATTATGCCCATGACCATTAGCGAACTGGGCAACACCTCGGCGGCCACCATACCTACTATGTACGATATGATCAAGAAAGGAAAAATGAATGGTCACGAAATCAAATCGGGCGATAATATCATTTTTACCTCGGTAGGTTCAGGGATGAATATAAATGCTGTGATTTATAAAGAAATTTAAGACTTCTTAGAAGTTATTTTAGCTTTTACCAGAAACCGGGCTATACGCCTGGTTTTTTGTTCTACATATACTGTACGCGAGGCAATCTCACGATCAATTGCTTCGGGGGTATAATGTCTTATGGTTATCAGCTCAAGCCCGTCGTTATAACGCACTTCAAACTCTTCGGCCAAAGTTTCAATTAAATCCATAATTCCTCCTTCGGGAATATCGATAGAAACCGATAGCTTCAGTGCCGAATGCTGCATAAGGTTAATGTTCAGGTCGAGTTTGCTGAAAATACCAAAGATACGCTCCATGCTTTTCTCGTTCATAAACGAAAAATCGGGCTGCGAAACGGTAATTAGCACTTGCTTAGGCTTAAGAATAAAAACAGGAACAAATTTTGATTTTCCCATGTCGTGTTCAGGACCAATTATTGTTCCCGACGATGCAGGTTTAAGAAACGAACGCACATGCAAAGGAATGCCTGAATTTTCGAGCGGCTTTATGGTTTTGGGATGAATTACTTTAGCCCCGAAGAAAGTCAGCTCAACAGCTTCGCGATAACTCATGCGGTTAATTTTCACCGGGTTATCGAAATACTGAGGATCGGCATTCAGAATGCCCGGTACATCTTTCCACACCTCCACTTTTTCGGCCTCTAAAATATTACCAATTATTGCGGCGGTATAGTCGGAGCCTTCGCGCCCCAACGAAGTGGTGAGGTCGGAAGTAGTAGCTCCCAGAAAGCCCTGTGTCAGATAAATATCTGTATCGTTGAAAGAAAAAGCCCCGCGGATTAGCTGTGTACTCAAATCCCATTCAACCTCTGCATCGCGCCACTTATTCGATGTTTTTAACAAAAAACGAATATCCATCCAGCGATTATCTACTCCGACCTTATTCATCCAGGCACTTACTATTTTAGTAGAAATGATTTCGCCGTAACCTATCAGCTGGTCGTATTCAAAATTATAATTGAGCGAGGGAGTACGTTCCATTCGGTCTTCAATGGAAAAAAATATAGAATCGATATCGGAATAAATCTCGTCGGAAGTAGCAAAAAGCTCATCAATTATATCGAAGTGGTATTTTTTAATCAGTGCCAATTGCTCCCACCTACGTGAGTCTTTGTTGAAATAGAAGCGAATTAACTCTTCAAAGGCATTGGTCATTTTTCCCATTGCCGATACCACTATCACCAACTTTCCTTTGTTGGCTTCCACTATTTTTGCCAGATTTTTTACACCCTTTGCATCCTTAACCGATGCTCCACCAAACTTAAATACTCGCATAA
>SKHV01000044.1 GCA_007116765.1 Prolixibacteraceae bacterium
ATGCCAATATTGTGGGGCACGTGGTAACAAACGGTGAGCACATACCTTTTGCCACTATTTCGGTAAAAGGGACGACTATTGGCACTACTACCGATGTAACGGGCCACTTCATTATGCTCAACCTGCCCGAAGGCGATTTGACCATTCGCGCGCAAGCTTTAGGGTATAAGCCTCAGGAAAAGGAAATTACTATAAAATCAGGCGATTTTCTCGAAATCAATTTCGACCTCGATCCCGATGTAATGGGGCTGGAAGAGGTTGTGGTTACCGGTGATCGGAATGAAAAAAACCGCCGCGAATCGTCGGTAATTGTAAATACCCTCACTCCTAAATTATTCAATGTAGTAAATACGGTGTCTTTAAGCGATGGACTTAATTTTAGCCCTGGCGTACGGCTAGAATACAATTGCTCAAACTGTGGTTTCAGTCAGGTACGCATGAATGGTATGGAAGGTTCTTATTCGCAGATACTCATTAACGGCAGGCCAATTTTTAGCGGGCTGGCCGGTGTGTATGGACTTGAATTGATACCCTCGAGCATGCTTGAACGCATCGAAGTGGTGCGTGGAGGCGGTTCGGCCCTTTATGGCAGCAATGCCATTGCAGGTACCATTAACCTCATTTTGCGCGACCCCATCAACAGTGCTTTCGAGTTCGGCGTGAATACCGGGGCTACAGGTTTTGGTCTTGACAATTCCGGGCCATTGGCACTTGATTACAGCGTGAATGCAAATGCTTCGGTGGTTTCTTCCGACCATAAAACCGGTATGGCTCTTTACGGGTTTTACCGCGACCGAGAACCATTCGATTCAAATGGCGATGGCTTTTCGCAACTAACATCTCTTCAAAATACCACTTTCGGTACAAGGTTGTACCACCGCATTGGTTACCGCAGCAAAATAACCGCCGATTTTTTCAACATTAAGGAATACCGCCGAGGAGGCGACATGTTTGATGCCCCCGTACACGAAGCCAACGTTGCGGAGTCGCTAAATCACGATATTACAACCGGCGCCTTGTCTTTCGACCGCTTTTTCCGCGGCACCGATCTTTGGTCAAGCTACGTTTCGGGGCAACGCGTTATGCGCAACTCATACTACGGTGCAGAACAGTCGTTGGCCGATTATGGCAACACCAAAGGCCTTACTCTGGCCATGGGGACTTACTACAATGCCGTAATTGCACAATCGAACTTAACAGTGGGTATCGACAGCCGTATTGAAACCATAAACGACCGTAAACTGGGATACCCCGATATTGAAAATGCTATTGTTGAAAACAACATAATAACTGAAATACCTCATGTAAGCGACACCACATTAGCTAATCAAAGGAGCAACACTGTTGGTGTTTTTGCACAATTCGACAAACACTTTAACTTATTGAACGTTGCGCTTGGTGCACGTCTCGATAGGTACAACATCAGCGACGATGCGCGTTCGGGTTTGGATAACGAGGGATACGTGTTTAGCCCGCGTGTTACACTGAAATACGATTTCACTTACGAACTGCAAGGACGTGTAAGTTACTCGAAAGGATACCGCGCCCCACAAATTTTCGATGAAGATTTGCACATTGAAGCTTCGGCATTGAGGCACGTGATACACCGCAATTCCCCGGGCTTAAAACAGGAAACAAGCAACAGCTATATGGCCTCGCTCGATTACAACAACCAATTTGGCGACTGGTTTTTTGGTTTATTGGCCGAAGGTTTTTATACCCGTCTTAACAATGCTTTTGTTAGCGAATTTGGCGACCCCGATGAAAACGGGCTGGTGGTTTATACCCGACAAAATGCCGAAGAAGGTGCTGTAGTAAGAGGTGTAAATTTCGAAATGAATTTAGTCCCTAACAACAAAGTTTCGATTAGTTCAGGCTTTACTTTGCAGCAAAGTTTTTATGAAGAAGAACATGAGTTTGACGAGAAACGTTTTTTCCGTTCGCCTAATAATTATGGCTATGCTACATTTGAATGGAGTCCGGTTAAACGTATTGGCCTTTCGGCCGATGGAACATATACCGGAAGCATGCTGGTGCCCTATTTCGGACCGCTTCTTGCAAACCCCGAAGCAGGAGAACTGAGAGAAACAAACCCGTTTTTTGACTTGGGGCTTAAATTGCGATACGATGTAATTCTTAACGGTTCAACATTTCAGGTTTATGGTGGTGTAAACAACATTTTCAACTCGTATCAGAAAGATTATGATACCGGTGCCGATCGTGACCCTGGCTACGTTTATGGTCCCGGGCAACCACGTACTATTTATCTGGGTGTAAAGATTGGAAATTTGTTTAACTGATTTTTTCAAGCAACCTTTTACTGTTTTTTCTTATCTTTAAACAAATACTTATACCATGAAACAGAATTTGCTAAGAAAAATAATTGGTGGGCTCAGTTTTGCATCTGTACTTTTTGTATTTCAGGCATGCTATGGCACACCACAGGACTTCGGCCTTGATGTACTTATTGAAGGGCAGGTAAAATCAAAAGCAAGCGGGGAGCCCATAAAAGGAATTAAAATAAGTATAGAAAATGAAGGACAAAATCAACTTAGCGATGATAATGGACAATTCTCTTTCTATACTGTAGCTGCCAATAGCTATAATCTTCAATTTAGCGATATTGACTCACTGCAAAATGGATACTTTGAAAAAAAAGATACCGCCATTGCCCATGTAAATGAAAAAATATTTCTTGAAATTGAGCTTGACCCTCGCTAAATGTTCACTAACTTAAAAAGAAAAGCCTTTCAACAGTTTACTAAAACTGAAACAAAGCGGCATGGGCTAAATTATTTATTTTGGGAGTGCACTTCGCGCTGTAACCTCAACTGCCTGCATTGCGGAAGCGATTGTTCCAAACAAAGCTCTCATCCCGACATGCCTCTCACGGATTTCCTAAATGCTTTAGATACTATAGAAAACAAAGCACCACATTTTATGGTGGTACTGACCGGTGGCGAACCTTTGCTGCGTGAAGACATTGAACTATGCGGGCGTGAACTAAGGAAGCGAGGTGTCAGATGGTCAATAGTTACAAACGGTATGCTTTATAATGCCGAACGACATAATTCGTTACTAAATGCAGGTATGGGGGCACTAACAATTAGCCTTGACGGACTTGAAAAATCACACAACTGGTTACGAAACTCAACTGAAAGCTTCAATAAGGTTGACAATGCAATTACATTGGCTGCCTCGGCCCGCAGGCTCAATTTCGATGTAGTGAGCTGCATTAACAAACAGAACATTGATGAATTGAATGAAATATACTCTTACCTATGCAAAAAGAATGTTAAAGCCTGGCGTCTGTTTACTATAGCACCAATTGGCAGGGCAAAAAACAATTCAAAATTGCTCTTATCTAATGATGAAATGAAAACCTTATTCAATTTCATTTCAGAAAAAAGGAAGAATAATGAGATTGATGTAAAGTTTAGTTGCGAAGCTTATACCGGTAAATATGAAACTTACGTTCGCGATTCGTATTTCTTTTGCAGGGCTGGCATCAATATCGGTTCGGTTCTTATTGACGGCTCAATTTCTGCTTGTCCAAATATTGACCGCTCATTTGTACAAGGAAATATTTATGCCGACAATTTCAACTCAATTTGGGATGAGCGCTTTCAACCCTTCAGAGAGCGCCAATGGACTAAAACAGGCAAATGTGCAATTTGCTCCGATTATAAAAAATGTAAGGGAAGCGGCATGCACCTTTGGCATGGCGATAAAAGCGAAATTCTGGTTTGCCATGCCGAAATGATTAGTTATAAGTAGCTTTATATTTTAATATCCCTATTCACTCCAAGCCCAAACAAAGCAAAGTCGTATTTCACGGGGTCGTTTGGGTCAAAATGGCGAAGGTTAGCCGTTAGTTCTTCTACTGCCTGCCAATCGTTTTGTTTACGTTTGAGCAGGCCCAGGCTGCGCGATACGTTTCCGGTATGCACATCGAGCGGCAGCATCAGTGCAGAGGCGGGGATGTCTTTCCATAATCCAAAATCGACACCCCGTTTGTCGTTGCGTACCATCCAGCGCAGGAACATGCACAGGCGCTTTCCCGATGATTTTTTTGCCACATTGGCCACGTGCTTTTGGGTACGCGCAGGGTGTGGTAATTCAAAAAATATTTCGCGGAAGCAACCCAGAGCAACAAAAAGAGAACCCTGCTGCATATAAGCATTGGTGAAAATTGTTTCCAACCCACCGTGTTTTTGGTAAATATTTTGAAGCGATTTCAGAAAAAAAACAGTGTCGGTCCCATTAAAAGTCCGGTGCACAAATTCCTCAAAGGCTTCAAAATCTTTGTGAGCAGCATTCATGATAAATTCGTGCGGATAATCGCCCATCCACTGCATAAAGCGGTCGGCATTTTTTATAATTGAAATACGGTTGCCCCATGCAATTGTGGCGGTAAGGAATGCCGAAATCTCAATGTCTTCTTTTTTATCGAAACGATGCGGTATGGAAATGGGGTCGGCAGGAATAAAACCGGGCACGTTGTATTTGAGGTATTGTTCTTCCAGGAAATCTTTCAGTTCGGTTTGGTTCATTTGAGAATCATTCCGTCTTTAATTTCAAGAATTACATCGCTCATGCTGGCAAAATCGCGGTCGTGCGTAACAATAACCAGGGTTACACCGTAGGTATCGCGCAAAGAGAAAAACAGGTCGTGCAGTTCTTCCTGATTTTTGCTGTCGAGGTTTCCGGTGGGTTCGTCGGCAAAAATTACCGAAGGGTTATTAATGAGAGCCCGGGCCACGGCAACCCGCTGCTTTTCACCGCCCGAGAGCTCATTGGGTTTGTGGCCGAGGCGTTCGCCCAAACCAAGGAAACTTAGCAATTCTTCGGCGCGGTTTTCAACCTCTTTTCTCGATCTATTGGCAATAAAGCCCGGTAGGCAAACATTTTCTAAAGCCGTAAACTCGGGCAACAAATGGTGGAATTGAAAAACAAAACCGATGTGTTTATTGCGGAAAGCAGCCAACTCTTTTTCTTTCATCCCAAGGGGACTTACACCGTCAATAGTGAGCGTTCCTCCATCGGGCTTGCTGAGCGTACCCATTATTTGAAGCAGGGTAGTTTTTCCGGCACCGCTGGTTCCAACAATTGAAATGATTTTTCCCCTTTCGATTTCAAGATCAACTCCTTTAAGAACCTTTAAGGAACCGAATGATTTAGTTATGTTCTCTGTTTTAATCAATTTTCTATGTTTTAAAAAGTACTACCATATACCCAAGGTACAATACAAACAGGATAATGCCTGCTGCACGCATAATTATACCCCCTTGAATATTTTTCAACGATAAAGCAGTTTTAAAAATGCTTTTAAACGGTAGCATAAAAATAAACAACAGGATATAAACTGCAAGCATAAACCACAGGTCGATGCTGAATTCACTAAAGCTGAAGAAAATAGGCTTAACCCCGGCGGTAATACCGATTACTGCAAAAACGTTGAAAATATTAGAGCCAATTATGTTCCCTACCGAAATATCGGTTTCTTTTTTGAATGCGGCCACTACCGAAGCGGTTAGTTCGGGAAGGCTGGTGCCAAAAGCAACAATGGTGATAGAAATAACACGTTCGCTGATACCTGCAACAGCTGCTATGGCCGATGCCCCCGTTACAAGCAACCTTGAGCCGCCTGCTAAACCGGCTGCTGCCAGTATAACCATAACAAAATACACCCACGTTCGATGTTTATTGCCTATCTGGGGAACTTTAACTTTTGGAGGGAAACGTTTCGAACTTTTTATTGACGAAACAATAAACATGAGCAGCATGATGAACATAAGGATGCCCTCGCCACGGGTTACTTTACCATCAATCATACTAATAAAAAGAACTGCACCCGATATAAGCATGATTGGCCAGCTTCGTTTTATGGTTTGTTCCGAAACGGGCATGGGAAGTATTGCAACGGTAAGGCCAAGAACAAGAGCTATATTAGCAACATTGGAACCAATAACATTGCCCAAAGCTATTTCGGGATGCCCTGTTAAGGCAGCATCGAGGCTCACAATAAGCTCGGGTGCCGATGTGCCAAATGCAACAACGGTTAGGCCAATTACCAATGATGATATTTTGAAACGGTGGGCTATCGCTACACTGCCTTTTACCAGGTAATCGCCGCTAAATACAAGCAATACGATACCGGCAGCCAACAGTCCAACATTCGATAGCAAGGTCAGCTCCATTAAGTATCGAGATTTTTGGATTGTTTGTCGATATTTTTCCTAATTTCTTCCGAGTCTTTAGATATCGATGAGTTCACCTCTTCAATATCTTTTTTGATGTCGGATGTCGAGTTGTTTAATTCACGCTGAATTTCGTTAGTAGCTTTGCGGAACTCGCTCATGCCTTTACCCATTACCTTTGCTATATCGGGTATTGCTTTGGCTCCGAAAAAAATAAGAGCTAAAGCCAATACTAATATAATTTCCTGTCCGCTTATAAAAAGTATATTCATTGTTACTTGTTTTATACCGACAAATTTAGCTGAAATCATCAGAATAAAACAACTTTTCAGCAATTATACGTTACGAAATTCATTTCTTAAACCCACTCTTCATTAATCACTTCACCCTGAATGCTAATTACAACTGCTTTTACAGGCACACGACGCGAGCTCATTTGTTGTGCTTCCTGTACCATTCTGAGCAGTCCTCCACAGCAGGGAACTTCCATAATCATTACGGTTATGGTGTTTACTTTGGCATCGTCGATAAGTGCAGCAATTTTGTTGATATAGCTTTCCATACCCGAGTCGAGTTTAGGGCAGGCAATTACCAGACTTTTTTCTTTAAGCCACTCCGAATGGAAGCCCCCCATAGCAAATGCCGAACAGTCGGCAGCTATAAGCAAATCCGATTTTTGAAAGTACGAAGCCATTGGGTTTATAAGGTGCAATTGCACGGGCCATTGCCTGAGTTGTGAGGCTTGCTTGTCCCTGTTGCCTGCAAGTTGGATATTGCCCGGGTCAAAAGCAACCGGTTTGGAGCCCGGACATCCTCCGGTAGCGCAATCTGCTGCTGCTTTGGGCTTATTTTCGAGTACTTCGTCAATCACGTCGTCAACATCAAATGCAATTTCGCTTTTGTGTTTTTTCAGAAAATCAATCCCTTCGCTTAAAAAAGCAGTTTCGTTGTGGTCAACCAAATGTTTCAGGTGGGCAGTAACGGTGTTTGCACCTTTGTCAACCATTATTTTCATCACTTCGGTTTCGTTATAAGGTTGAGCTTCGCGTTTTGTTATGGTAATCGCCCCTTCGGGACAATGGCCAATGCAAGCTCCCAGCCCGTCGCACATTAAATCGCTGATCAATCGGGCTTTGCCGTCAATTATTTGCAAAGCACCCTCGTGGCAACCCGGCACGCACAAACCGCAACCGTTACACAAATCTTCGTTTATTTCAACTATTTCCCTTAACATGGCTCTTTCTTTTTTTGTAATTTGTACCACAAAACTACGCTAAGCCTTCAGCTTAAGTTGTCACATTTGTTACATTTGAAGAAAATTTTGAGTATGCAAGCCGATTTATCATTATTGCCATTGTTCAGGGGCTTAAGCACCGAAGAAATAGAAGAATTGCTTTCGAAGCTCGTTTTTCAACGTAAGAGCTACCCGCCCGGTTCACTGATTGCGTCGCAGGGCGAAGAATGCAACCGTTTATTGATTATTGAAGAAGGTGCCGTAAAAGGCGAAATGATCGGACCAAGCGGCAAGAGCCTTAAAATTGAAGACATGTTAGCCCCAACAGCCTTAGCACCGGCTTTCATATTTGGGAAGCAAAATAAATTCCCGGTAAATGTTTTGTCAACAAGCCCAATGAAACTTATAGTTATACCCCGCAATGAATTGTTAAAGATGTTTGGGCTCGATGCCAGGGTGTTACAAAATTTTCTCTCGATGATATCGTCGCGGGCACAATTTCTTTCCGAAAAACTAAGGCTTCATTCTTTTAAATCGTTAAAATCGAAATTGGCTTTCTACCTCATTAATGAAGCCGGCAATAAAACAAGTTTCAAGCTTAAGCATTCACAAAATGAACTGGCTGATTTATTCGGAGTAGCGCGCCCCTCGGTGGGCAGGGCCTTTTTACATTTACAAAACGAAGGCATTATCGATATTCGATACAAACAAGTAGAAATACGTAATGTAACAAAGCTGCATGATGCTTATAGCGATTAGATATTATTTTTATTTACTTTTGCATAATCAACTTAAACATTATGAATATACCTTATAAAAGAGTACTGTTAAAACTTTCGGGCGAGTCGCTCATGGGCAAGCAGGGCTATGGGCTCGATAGCGGTCAACTTGATTCATACGCTACACAAATAAAAGAAATTACGGAACTGGGAATTGAAGTGGCCATAGTAATTGGCGGCGGCAATATTTTTCGCGGTTTAAGTGGTGCCACTCAGGGTTTCGACCGCGTAAAAGGCGACCAAATGGGCATGTTGGCCACAGTAATCAACAGCCTGGCTTTGCAATCGGAACTTGAGAAGAAAAGCGTTAAATCCCGAATGCTCACAGCAATACGCATGGAACCCATTGGCGAATATTATTCAAAGCAAAAGGCCGTTGAAACCTTGGCTAAAGGCGAAGTAGTAATTATTTCAGCCGGTACAGGCAACCCGTTTTTTACAACCGATACTGCATCGGCACTTAGGGCTGTAGAAACCGAAGCCAGTGTGATGCTAAAAGGGACACGTGTTGATGGTATTTATGATTCGGATCCCGAAAAAAATCCCAAAGCAGTAAAATTCGACAAAATTAGTTACGACGAAATATACACAAGCGGATTAAAAATAATGGACCTTACTGCAACTACATTGTGCAAGGAAAACAATATGCCCATTGTGGTTTTCGATATGGATACGCCCGGGAACCTGAAAAAAGTACTTACGGGTGAAAATATTGGAACACTGGTTTTTCAAGAGAAGTAACTATTCGTTTTCTGCTGTTGAGTGTATTTCCTTTGCATTGGCATCGCTTCGGGTATACAAATCGAGTGCAACAATTATTGCGGTAAAGCCCCAAAAAGGCACACCTATTTTATCGGTATCGAGAAAATTGTTAAGGAAGCCGTGTAAATAATAAGTAATCAGTGCCAATACCGATGCCAGGAGCAGGGTTTTTATCCGCTCGCTATTTGCCCGTGTATATGCATTAATGCCGGTATAAAGCACCATTATGATTATGGACAAATAAGCCAACATACCCAGTAATCCCATTTCGGAAAGAGCCCCCAGGTAATCGCTGTGCGCATTTCCTCCATCGCCCGAGTTTGTACTGATAATGGTACGTTGTTCGGTTATTTGAAACGGGGCATAATGCATGGCATAGGTTCCGGGTCCCCAGCCGAATACTGGTTTTTCTTTAAACATTGCAATAGCGCATTGCCAGCGGTTTATGCGTTCAAGGTTCGATGCATCGGTAGTAATGTTGGTCATTGACGAAAAGTGCTCCATCAAATCGCTTGATGAGTCGGTTGAGTTCTGCTCTAGACGATTTAATATATGATCCTGAAATGCAAATACAATGAAAAGCATAGAAAGCCCGATGATCATCAGAGTCTTAAACTTTATTTTCAATTTAATGATTCCCCAAACAATGGCCGCAGCAAATAAACTTAGCCATGCTGCACGTGTAAACGATAGTATTTCGGCAAAAATGAAAGTCAAGAGCAGCATCCAAATCCAAAATTTGTATTTTTTTGGAATCCAGCCGGCAAAAGCAAAAGCAAGCAAAAACGGGATGAACATGGCCAGGGCTGCCCCGTATGAAGTGTGGTCGTTAAAAAACGGCACCATTACCCAGTGGGCTGCATTATCGTCGTAAAGTCCATAAGCAGAGTGCCTGACAACTGCATAAATAATTACCGGTACAAATGCAATGCTGTATAGCCAAATAAACCGCTCAATTTTTTCGTGCTTTTTTAAAATATAGGACATTAAAAAATAGAAAACTATAATATACATGGCATGCACCAGTAAGTGTTTGAACGAAACTACCGGTAAGGTGCTTGTAACAGATGTGATGAACATCCAACCCAAATACACGTATATTGCTAAAGAAACCGGGTGTTGGGTAATTTTTTTCCCAATACGGTTGCCACGTACAAACGATAAGAAGAATAGAATCAATATGCCACCCATGATAATTTCTGTAGGCACATGCATATCGAATGGAGCTTCGTATACCAAACGGCGAAGCTGAATGGACAGGGGAGTTAAAAACACAACCAGCCAAATAAGTTTTTCGTATGAGAATATGGCTGTAATGATTACGACTACGGCAAAAGGTATAACTACACCTAAAAGTGTATCGACTTTAAGCACCAGCCAAGCATTGAGCAATACAAATGCAAGAGACAAAGAGTAGAAAAGGAATAACCTGATCCACTTTTCCTGAATACTATTATACAGTTGCGTTATCTTCACGAAAGAAATCGATCAACGATACGGTTATTACTGAAACAAAAGCGGTTCCCATGGTGGCTAACAAAACAATAAGCCATCTTACAGGGTAAGATTTCTTGTCGGCTACAAAGGGGTATTCTACTACTTTAGAATACGGAATGTTGCTTATTGCTAGGTTGTAAAATCGGTCGTGACGGGCTTTGAGAGTATCGGCATGCGATTCATAATCGTCGAGTAATTCCTGATGCCTGCGAAGATTTCCTCCACTTTCCACAAGATGCTTTAGCATATCTTCTGCAGGTTGGCGGTCGCCACCAAAGGCTGCAGCATCCATTAGTCCGCGGCTTGCTGATACGGCTTGAGCAAAGTAATCAATTAGGCCTGTTTCAGCTCTTATTGATTCAATAATGGTGTGGACAGAATCGATTTGCGCGTTTTTTGTGTCGAGTGCACGCTTAAACAGGTTCGCATTTTCGAGATATACTTTCGATTTTTCGGTATGAATTCTTTCGTTCACGTAAATGATTAACGAGTCGGCAATTTTTTTGGCACGGTGAGGGTCGGTATCTAGTACACTAATCTCAATCGCTTCGAAGTCGGTTTTCTTGTATTTGATATTTTTGTTGTATTCGGCTAAAATGTACGTTTGATAAAGATTATGGTTGCGATCAATTTCATAAACTTCATCGAGTTTGAAGTTGTCAATTACCCTGAACTTAATGTCGGACGATTGAAGGTATTCAAGCAAATGTTCACTTTCCGATTCTTTACTTGCTTCTTCAATATTTACGGGGTAAATACGTGCAGACGATTTGAATTTAGGTTCGATGAATATTGGGCTTGAAATTACCGCGGAAACAACTATTGCAATAAAAACAACAAAAGCGATGTGGATTTTCCACTTCCAAACCGAAGCAATAATTCGGCTGTTATCAAAAAAATTGTCCATGTGTTAATTTTATCGTTAATCTAAAAATGTTGAACGGTTAGTCTTGGTATTTATTATTCGGCGATAAGAATAAAGTAATTCTTTTTTCCTTTTTGTGCCAGTATATATTTATTGCTAATCAGGCTTGTGTGGTTTATGATCATTTCCATGTCCGTGATTTTTTCTTTATTTAGGCTTAACCCGTTTTGTTGGATGGTACGTCGTAGTTCTCCTTTGGATGGGAAAACAGCAGTTTTTTCGGCCAGTAAATCCATAAGTGGTATCCCGGATTCAAGTTCTTCTTTCGAAATAGAAAACTGTGGTACGCCTTCAAAAACCGAAAGGAATGTCTTTTCGTTTAACTTTTTAAGTTGCTCAGCTGTTCCTTTGCCAAATAATATTTGTGAAGCTTCAATGGCTGCATCAAGGTCTTCTTTGGAGTGTACCATTGTAGTTATTTCATCGGCCAGTCGTTTTTGCAGCAACCTTGCATGTGGCGCTTCTTTATGTGATGCAACCAATTGCTCTACCTCTTCTTTTGAAATGAGCGTAAATATTTTGATGTATTTTTCAGCATCTTCGTCGGAGGTATTTAGCCAAAACTGATAAAATTGATAAGGAGTGGTGCGCTCGGGGTCGAGCCACACGTTTCCGCTTTCGGTTTTTCCGAATTTGCCACCATCGGCCTTGGTAATGAGAGGGCAGGTAAGTGCAAATGCCTCGCCACCTTCAACACGGCGTATAAGTTCGGTTCCGGTGGTAATGTTTCCCCACTG
>SKHV01000269.1 GCA_007116765.1 Prolixibacteraceae bacterium
CAGTTTCTTAGCGATTGATTGCGCGGTGTATCCGCAAACAAAACATATTTATTTTGAGGATAATACTGCAATAATCCGGAAATTAAATTACGGGAATAGTTCCCCAGGCCACGGGTATTGCTAAAAGCTCTTTTTGCATCGAATCCAACTATCATCAAATTCTGATTTTTGATATTTTTACAAATAAACATGCTTTTTTCGCAAAAGCGCTTATTTTTACCAATAATTATATGCATTTATTGTGCTGAAAATACAATACGGAACAAAATTTATTGAATTTAAAAGTAATGACTCACACCAAAACCATTTGCGCCATCAGTACAGCACCCGGAGCAGGAGCTATTGCTATAGTGCGCCTTTCGGGCTCTGAGGCTTTCACCATACTCAGCAAAATTTTCACCCCTGCCAAAGAAGGAAAGAAAATTGAAGAGCAAAAAACCAATACCCTGCATTTTGGAACTATACACGATAAGGGCAAAATTATTGACGAAGTACTTGTATCGGTATTCAGAATGCCCCACTCTTTTACAGGCGAAAATGTGGTGGAGATTTCGTGCCACGGTTCAGTTTTTATTCAGCAAGCCATTTTGCAGCTGATGCTGAAAAATGGAGCTTCAATGGCCGCACCCGGTGAGTTTTCGAAGCGGGCATTTTTCAACGGCAAAATGGATTTGGCACAAGCCGAGGCCGTGGCCGATTTGATCTCGGCACAATCGAAAGCAGCACACTCTGTAGCCCTAAAACAGATGCGCGGAGGTGTATCGAACGAGATAAAAACCCTGAGAAATGAACTTTTGCAGTTCACCACGCTTGTTGAACTCGAACTCGACTTTTCGGAAGAGGATGTAGAGTTTGCCAATCGTGAACAATTACTTCAATTAACAAACACCATTAGTAAATTAATCAATAAGTTAACCGGCTCATTTGAATATGGGAATGCTATAAAAAATGGTTTGCCCGTTGCAATCATTGGTGATGCGAATGTAGGCAAATCAACACTTTTAAATGCCCTTCTCAACGAAGAGAAAGCAATTGTATCGGAAATAGCCGGTACCACACGCGATGTAATTGAAGATGTAGTGATTATAGAAGGCATTCAGTTCAGGTTTATCGATACCGCGGGCATACGCACCACAAGCGACCATGTGGAAACCATTGGAATTGAACGCACGTTTCAGAAAATTGAGCAAGCCGAAATTGTGCTTACCATAATCGATGCCACCAGCTCGTTTAACAACATTATTATGTTCCTGACCCGCATGAGCGAAAAGCTGCATGCCAAAAAAACAGCCTTGCTCATTAATAAAACCGATTTGGCTCAAAGCGACTATTTGGATGAGTTAATACGCATGGGTGAGGAAATGCAGTTCCCTACCCTTTCAATTTCGGCCAAAAACAATATTGGTATTGAGCAGCTGATACAATTTCTGGTAAATTCGGTACAAAGCAACGGATACGATGAAAACGATGTAATCATCACCAATATGCGTCATTTCGAATCGTTAAGCCATGCCGGAAAAGCCATTGAGCGGGTGCATGAAGGATTAACTGCCGGCATTTCGGGCGATTTTCTCTCCCAAGACATTCGCGAATGCCTGCACTACCTGGGCGAAATAACCGGCGAGATATCAACCGACGAGGTACTGGGCAATATATTTAAGAATTTCTGTATCGGAAAGTGAGTGAGACTGTAATTTCAGGAGCATAGCGAACTGAAATTACTAAGTCGAACTCATCCCGAGCTTGCCGAGGGATCTTTCCCTAACCTGCCGAGGGATCTTTCCCAAGCTTGCAGCCCTTTCCATTAAAGCGAAGCGCACTGAAACGAACACAATCCATCCATTGTTTTACCATTATATTACCTAAAGCGTGAAGAACCAATTCCCCGACCTCAGCGAGGTCGAATGTCTTTAGAAACCACGTAATGTAAGATAAACATACAACCCCGGCCGGGGTCGAACCTTTCTCATTCGCGCATTATTTCTATAGACATGTAATCCCGCCGGGATTAATATTCGAAATCGTGATCATACGTAACGAGCTTTCGCAGATAGAATATGAAATCAATACATAAAACCAAATTGCCACATCGGTATCGTGTTCAAATAGCCTTGTTCAATATCATCTTTAACCACATAGGCATTGTCAAGCTCCTGAATTTGTCGCATTCCTTTTTTTCTTTCCCCCTACTCAATTTTTAGCCCCGGCAAATCAATAAAATACATCTCCCAGCCTCCGTATTCGCTGGGTCTAAGCCTGAAACATCCGTCGCCTGTGAAATCATAAGTCTCTTTACCTTTTACAAACAAACCTCTATAATGAATTGTAAAAGTTACCTTTGCATCAGTTTCATCCTGATTTAGTTCAAAATCATTTTCCTCATAGCTTACTACTTCAAATGAATCAAATGCATCGAGAAAATTATTGATGCTGTCAATCACTATTTGCTTATCAACTCTATTGCCCGCTGAATTCTCGTGCTTGTCAGTATCAACATAAAGCATATCGTAGCCTGTGCCTCCAAAATTCTCCATTTTGCCCATTGTCATTCTAAAAAAATAGTCAATTGCCCGCTCGATATCCAGCTTTGCATTGGGATGAAATTCTTCATAGGTAAAACAACTTGTCATTCCGGGCATGCAAATATCGTCCATTTCGTATTGAAAGAGTTCTTCTGTAATAAAACGATATAATTCAAGGTCGTCTACTTCACAAAGTGTGTCTAATGCAATATTGCTATCTTGAAGTAATTCAAATAAGCGCTTCAACTCCATTGTGAGCTCTTGTGGAGCAAGTTCTTCTTTAGTTTTAAATGAAGGTTTGCCCATAAATTCCCAAACAGTTGTAAGTTTTGCATTTTCGTACTGTTTCTCGAACTCTTGAACAGAATTCAGCCATGCGCTTTCAATCTCAGGAGGAAGATCTTCATTTAATTTGACGAAATGTGCGCCAAATTCTTTTTCGATCTCTTTCTTTTTTAATTCGTTATCAATTTTTTTGTCGTAATAATCGTTTGTTTTTTTATTCATTTTGATAGGTTTTAGTTTATAATGAGTCTAGAAATAATCTTCAAATTTCTATCTTTGCCACACTGCAAATTATACAAAGAAGAAAACAAATATCTAAAATTTTCAAATCATTAAAAAATGAAACGAGTTATATTATTCATTGAAAGACTTTTAATATATGGCATACTTTTGTTGATGTCGATTATGCTCATTCTATCGTTTGTCGATTTACTTGTCGAAATAGTAAGACAAGTGATTCAACCTCCATTTTTACTGATCGACACTGAAACATTGATGGAATTATTCAGCATAATTCTGGTGCTACTTATTGGTATTGAACTACTTGAAACAATAAAGCTATACCTCAAAGAAGACACCATTCATGTAGAGCTTGTTATTTTGGTTGCGATTATAGCTGTTGCGCGTAAAGTAATTATATGGGATTTCACAAAATACGAAGTAAAAGAGTTGATTGGCATTTCGGTGATATTATTGGCACTTGGCATTACTTATTTGTTGCTTAAAAGAGCCGATTTAAGAATCTCGAACCCGCTTCAAAAAAGATCAAAGAAAAAAATAAGCGGCAAGACCCCAAAGTCAAAATAGCACGCAACAATATCAATAAAGGCAGCTGCTCCATAGGCAGTCAATGTAATCGGTGAGCATGTGAAACAGTAAGCCCACCCCAATAATTCGAAATTTGGGAAAGAACAGCAACAATGCATAAATTGCCATTGCATAATAGCTGTGCAAAAAATGAAAACCAATACTGCACCTTTCAGGGTCGAATATGGGATCGGCAAAAAGGTGATCCAAGTCAACCAGCATAGTTGCCAGCATAATGAGCCATGCCTTTTTCCAGTTCTTTCGAAAAAACAGCCATGCCAACAAACCCGGCACTAGCAGGTGCATGCTGTAGTGCACAACAAACTGTAGTATCTTGAGTATTTCGATATCAAGCATTTGCATCTGAATTAATTACTGTCATTGCGATTTCTTGTTTTGCCATTTAGCAATGCTTACTATCATTGCCGTGAAAATAAACACCGACAACAAAGCAAAGCTCACAAATAAACTGTAAAGTTCGGCCACAAAACCGAGCATTACCGGCCCCACTAAGAACCCGACATTCGATGTGGCCGCAATGAGCGAAATGCCATCGGCTGCACGAACGCCTTTCACGTTTGAAGCCAGACGGTACACCTCGGGAACAATTACAGAAAAGCCCAGTCCTATTACAAAAAAGCCGCCAAACGAAGCAATGGCATTGGTGGTCAGCACTAAAGCAAAACCAATCAGGCTGGTAGCAATAGCCAAACTAAGCAGTTTCCACGAGCCAAGTCGAGCACTTAGCATATCGCCCATGAAGCGTCCCAGTGTCATTCCGGCTGAAAAAAATGCATATCCCAAACCCAGAAAATGTGCCTTAACCATAACCACATTGCGCAGGTACAAGCCGCTCCAATCGGCAATAGCACCTTCCGACGCCATCATTATCATGCCTATTAAGGCAATCACGAATAATGGTTTTAAGGGATATCTTTTCTCCTTGTTTTGTGACCTAGTCTCGCCACGCACGTGCACGTAGTTTTTATGCAATATAATTTGCAGTGAAATTAGAATTATCAGCATAACGGTGACATGCACCAGTGGCATATTGTATTTTCCGGCAACGAAACTACCCAGCGAGGCGCCAATAATTCCTCCTATACTCCAGAACCCATGGCTGCCGGTCATTATGTATTTTCCGGCCTGTTTTTCAATCTCGGCTACCAATGAGTTTAGAGCAATGGCAAAAACCGAACTCATCATACCGTAATAAAAAAGCGCCACAACCAGCCACACAAAGCTATTTGCCAAAAATATACCGTAAAGCGATGTGGCATAAAGTATAAAGCCAATAAACGACTGACGCCCTACTCCTAATATGTCGGTTAATTTATTGCTTGCCGGAATCATTAAAAATGAACCCAGCGAGGCAAAAAACAAGCCGGTACCAATTTGCCCCTCCGATATTTGAAGTTTATCGGCTAAAAAAGGGATGTAAACTACCCAGGTACTGAAAACCAAGGCAAAACAAGAATACAAAAATGCCGGAGCAAAGTATCTTTTATCTTTCAGTATTATCTTTATTGAAATCATTTCGGCTTTTTAAAAAATCGCGTAAAACTAATGAAATGCGGCTTAAATTCACGATTAAAGGGCTGAAAATTATTATGATTTTCAATGTTTTAATCTGACAAGTATTTAAGCCTTGAAATATTCACTCTTGATTTATATCTTTGCATAAAAGAGATGAAATACAACAACTTATCCCATTTCCTGTAAGCCTTCCAAAATCTTCTTCGGCACAGGCATAGCAAAGTTTCTTGTCATTTTTGTTAATTGTCCGGGTTTCCATCACGCTTTCGGCACACTTATCGCAAATTATGCTTTTGCGTATAGCGGCATACCCGGGCAATTCAATTTCCACTTCAGAAACAGCAAACATTTGGCCGAAAGGCAAATCTAAAGTGCCAAAAGCCCGCCGACGAGCCACTTTCTTGTACTTTGCCATTAATGCCGGAGAATGATTTTGTTGTACCACTACCTGCTGATACAAATCGCTAAAATCGGGGAATGCAGTTTTGATTATTTCCTGCGACTGAGGTTTCGAGACTATCCTTATCCCCTTTCCGTTTCGCAAAGCGAGTGTGAAAGCCGTTTTTCCCAAATCGTGGTATATTAAGCTGTTGTTCCCAAACGAGCAGCCTGTAACAAACTGAATTCCATCCGAGAAACAATTGTTGGTTTCGGTAATTGCCAACAAGTCTTCCATACCGTCGGACTGTGCTCCGAGTTGGTTCATGGCATAACTGGCAGCCATAATGCCCATGGCCAAACCGGGGCAGTAATGGCCATGCACTTGAGCGGCTTTAATCATCAACATTTCGCTTTGTTTATTTTTGATATTGTTGATTAAATCGATGCGCGGATTTGACTTGAGCGCTGCAATGTGCACCTGGTTCTTCTCCAACTCGCCTGTAAACAGTGATGTATCGCTGCATTTTATATCCAGTATTGGAGTTCCGTTAATGGCATCGAGCCCTTCAACTTCAAGTTCATTTCCATTACAACTCAGCAATTTTACCGATGTAATGCCAATAAGGTTAGGCCGCTTGGGGCTACGTGATGCAAAAACACCCCGCAAATCGCCAAAATAAGTTATCCCGCTTAAATGCCCCGATTCCGATTTATGAAAATAAAACACCACATCGAGATATTGACATTCCGAAATATTCAACAAGGCTTCGGCATATTGCTCGTCAATTACCAATGTGCTTATTTGCGACTTTATTTCGTTTGGTGAAACCGCTTCGTTGAAGCCATTTTTTACTATCCCTACCGGAGTATATTCTACTTTTTGCATTTGTCAAAATATTTAAACCATCTTTCGAGGCTTGTTTTTCATGGGCTTAAGCCCTACTATAATTGCCTTTTTTTCATGGTGCTGTATAAAAAGTCATAAAAATTATATTTGCCACGAAGGCTCAAATGCACTAAAATTTCACAAAAAACACTTTGCAAGCACATTATGCTTTGTGTTGCCTTAGTGTTTTTGTGTTTTACTGGCCTTATAAATATTTTTTAGACAGCCTCATGAGGCCGGAATAACAAAAACCGTTTCCCCGTCCCTTATTATCTTCACATCGATATCGTAAAGATTTCGTATATTTTCTTCTGAAATAGTTTCATTGCTGCCATAGGAAAAAACCCTGCCTTTTTTCAACATCATTATATGTGAAGCATAGCGCGCTGCCATGTTTATGTCGTGCAGTGCAATAATGATGGTGATTTTTTCTCCCGAAAGCTTTTTGAGTACCTCCATTACTTCAATCTGGTGTTTAATATCGAGGTTAGCCGTTGGCTCATCGAGTAAAAGTACATTGGGCTGCTGGGCAAGAGCACGGGCTATGTGTACTATTTGCTGTTGCCCGCCACTAAGCTTATCAAAATCCTTCATTGCCAAAGCATTCAGATGCAAGGTGTCAATAACCCCGGCAACAACTTCGAGATCGGTAGATGTTGGTTTCCAATTTATGTAAGGTTTGCGGCCCAATAAAATTACATCGAAAACCGACGAAGAAGTGTTGTTTTCACCGCGTTGCGGCACATAAGCCATTTCGCGTGCCAGTTTTCCCGTTCTATAATCCGATATATCGGTTTTGTTAACCAGAACAACACCTTTTTGCGCTTTCAACACTCCGTTAATACACTTAATAAGAGTGCTTTTCCCTGAACCATTTGGCCCAACCAGTGCAAGTAAATCGCCGGGATTAATTTTAGCGTTAATATCGTCAATAGCGGGAGTTCCGTTATAGCTGAATTGTATTTTTTGAATCTGTATATCCATAACTCTCTACCAATAACCTTTTTTCATTCCTCGTACTAACAAAAACAAAAACAGCGGTGCTCCGATAAACGAAGTAAGAATACCCACAGGCATAACTACAGGGGTAATAATAGTGCGTGCAAGCGTATCGGACAACAACAAAAACAAGGCGCCAAACAATGCCGATGCCGGAATTAGAAAATTCTCGTCGGTACCTGCAATACGGCGTACAATGTGCGGTACCACCAGTCCTATAAATGCAATAATCCCATAAAATGAAACCACAACAGCTGTCACAAGCGATGCGGCCAACATACCCATAAGCCGCACACGGTTTACGTTCACGCCTAAACTCGCGGCATATTCATCGCCCGAACGTAAAGCTTTGTAATTCCATCCCTGCGAAATAAAATACAACAACACAGGTACAACAACCGCCACAATTATAATTACTTCGTTCCAGCTTCCGCGCCCCAAATCACCAAAAGTCCAAAATACGATTGAAGCAAGCTGCACACTGTCCGAAAAATACTGCATAGCCGATAATCCCGCACCAAATAAGGACGAAATTATTATACCCGAAAGAATAATTATTTCGGGGGTTGCGCCCCTGTATTTCGAAAGAGCCAATACCACAGCCACACTTACCAGGCTCCACAAAAAGGCCGATATGGTAAGCACATATGGATTATTTATGGCATGTATATCGAATGAACTGCTGTAACTACTACCAGCCCCCAAC
Source organism: Prolixibacteraceae bacterium (assembly GCA_007116765.1). GTDB lineage: Bacteria > Bacteroidota > Bacteroidia > Bacteroidales > Prolixibacteraceae > Roseimarinus. Next base: position 8,123 of record SKHV01000269.1, read on the forward strand.
ACTATAATTGCAAATGCAGCTCCAAATGCCGATGCCGACGAAATGCCAAGTGTAAATGGTGAGGCTAAGGGATTTCGCAGTAAGCTTTGAATTACGGCACCCGAAACGGCCAGGGCAGCTCCCGACAGAAGTGCTGCAATTACTCTGGGCAAACGTATTTGAATAAGCACTTGCCACGAAATACTATCGGAACTGCCTCTTAATAAATCAATAATATGTCCTATTCCAATATCGGATGCACCCGACAATAACGAATAAATGCAAACCAATACCGTGAGAAACGATACGATTACCAAAAACCACTTGTGTTTGCGTGTGCTTTTTTTATATTTCGATAGTATTTCGCCGGGCATTAGTATTGTCGTATTTTGAATTCAGTGTAAGCCCCCGATTCTGCTATCAACTCGTCGTATATCGGCTTTCCTAAAAACATGTTTGTAATTTCGTTTACCTTTTCTTTTATGTCGATATGTGCAAATTTTTCGGGATACATTTTTTTTGCAACATACCAACTGTTAGCCAAAACCATTTCGTAGTGAGTCGCATAGTTATTGTAGGCATACAACACGTACATATTACGGTTTTTAATAGCGGAAATGTTACGCTCCAGTATTTTATTTTGGTTTATAGATTTTAGTACCAAATCAATTCCTCCGCTATCCACAAACAAAATGTCGGGATTCCACACCAGCAATTGTTCAATATCGATAAAAGTTCCTTTAACATGTGAGAATTTCTCTTCGTTAATTTGCCTTGCAACGTTGTTGGCATTGGCAAATTCGAAAGGTGGATAAAAGGGATGAGTTGATGCAATTCCATGGGAACCTCTGTATGATATTCCTCCTATATATACCTTAGGTTTTTTTTGAACTGAAATTGTGGAGGTTAAACTATCCATTGCAAGTATTGTGTTTTCGATGTAAGCAATAAGCGAATCGGCTCGTGTTGGCTTATGAAATACTTTTGATATTAATTTGAATGAATCATATAAAATATGCCGATGTGTGTATAACTCAGTACAATCAATAGCGATTACCGGTATTCCTGTGCGTTTTTGCAGCGCATTGGCATTGGCAACGGTAGTGTAAGTTATAAAAATCACATCGGGTTTGGCCTGTAAAATAAGCTCACTATCGCCCCCCATCATTGGGCCTATAACGGGCAGAAGCAGCAATTCAGGATTAGCAATAGTGTAAGGTTTTGGAGTTCGAAATTCATGCTCTTCAATCCCAACAACTCTATTCGCTTCTCCCATGTAAGTAAGTAAACGTAACGCTCCGGCACTCACCCCCACAACCCGCTCAACATTTTCCGGAATATACACATGCCTGCCCAGCATGTCGACAATTTCCCGAGAGTTTTCAGCGCGATTTACGTTTTGATTGCATGAGCTAATAAAAAGTACAAATGCAGCAAATATGAATGGTATAAATTTTATCATCACAACAATTAAAATTTAATGGCAATGCGTGTATTTATAAGTCTTCCGGGCGATAAATAATCGGAGGTTTCCATGTGTTGATTATCAAGAATATCATGAATATCAACAGACAGATCAATAATATCAAAAAATTTCTTTGATATGTGCATGTCGAACGTGATATACGGGTCGATAGTTGCCGTATTTGTATCGTTGCTAAACTGTTTGCCTTTGTATAGCGAAGTTAAACCAATATCAAAAAAGCGGTTACGGTGAAATACCGATGCCGATGCAGTATGCCGTGGCGCATACTTGAACGACTTCCCTTCCAATTCGGGACGCTTTTCAAATGCATCGATTTTTGATGAAGCATAAGTATAACCCGCATTTATTCTCAGTTTTCTGCTTAGCTGATATTCCAGTTCGGTTTCCATTCCACTTGTAGTTACGTCAGTAACATTCTCACGAATATGAATTGCCCGACCAAAAAGGCTGTCGGAAGTGGATACATAGTACAAAAAGTCTTTGCCCGGCGTATAATAAGCCGAAGCTGTTATTTTCAATCCTTTAAAAGGAAAAACATCAACACCCAGTTCATAATTATCCATCGATTCCGGGCCTAGGTTAGGGTTGGCATATTTGGGACCTACCCACATCCAGCCTGTACGTGTAAGGTCGTCGAGTATAGGAGCCCTGAAACCGTGCGAGTAGGATAAATAAGCGCTTACTTGTTCTATAAAATTAAATCGCGCTCCAACACGTGGCGAGAGTTCGCTCCACACATTGTCGTTCAGTTCGGGTGCTGTGTTCCATGTGGCGGTTGTATAAAAATCACCATTCCCAAACGCCACACGGTCGTATCGCAAGCCTGCCACAAGGCTTATCCTGTTGGCTAAAATGTTCAATTCATCTTGTATGTAGAAAGCTGTTGTTTGAATAATACCGGCATTATAAATGGTGTCGAAAGGTGCTGTTTGGTAATAATCACCGCCTTCTATTCCTCCTTGCTTGAGCTCAAAACCAGCAGAAATGTTATGGTTTTCGGTAAGCTTGTAGCTTGCACCTGCCAAAAGTCCCATATCGGTACGGTACGAGTTTACATCGTAGCGCGAATAGTTGTCCCCGCGCATACGTTCGTTAATGTCGTAATAGTTTTCGAGTTGGTAAAAAGAATTTATGTCGTAACTAAAAACATCGTTGGCCCCACCAATTTTCCCACGGAAAAGGTTGGTATTGAAACTTCGGTAGTTGCCCATTGGACTAATAATTTTGTCTCCTTCGCCACGCTTATCGCGAAACACATCGTACTGCAATTCCCATTTAAGCCATTGCGTTCCATCGAAACCAGTCCTTGCCGAGACGGACATTTCTTCCAAAAACCGGGCTATATCGTATGGGCCGCGATCCTCCTCGGGTACGTTTATGTAACCGTCGCTTTTGAGGAAGTATTGCGAAACCGAGCTGTAGTATCCCTTTTCGTTGCGTACACGTATGCTCAAATCTTGTCGCAGGGTATTGAAAGTACCGTAAGTAACAGCGCCGTAAATCTCCTTTGGCTGCAAAGGTGTTCGGGTAATAATGTTGATGACCCCGCCCATTGCATTGTTACCGTATAGCGATGAACCGGGACCTTTAAACACTTCGATGCGTTCAATGTCGTTATGGTTAATGCGGTTCCAATTCACCCCGCCCTCGTCAGATGTGTTAATGGGCACACCATTAATCAGCACAAGGGTACGCCCCTGCTCATCGCCCGAAAGGCCACGCAAGGTTAGCATAGGCCGCTGACTGTAAATCCCGGTTGAGCGGCTCACGTTAAGCCCGGGTACTGTACGAAGCAAATCGTCGATTTGCATGGAGGGGGTAGTTTCAATTTTGCCAGCATTAAGAACTGTAATGCGTGCCGGCACTTCTTTCAGCTTTCGGATTGTTTTTGTGGCTGTAATGGTTACTTCATCAATACGTATGGTATCTTTAATTGAAGGATTTGCAAATAAAGATCCCGACAACATCAAAAGAAACACAAAAAATATGTATTTATCTTCAAATACATTCTTCATAATGAGTACTTTTAAAATAGTGTTACTATTTTGTATTTTCGTAATACTGATTTGTTAAAAGTAATCGCTTCAATTGGATATGCAAAGAGAAAGTTGAAAAATATTAATTCATATACCTAGGTAGGTTTGTTTGGGGTTTAGCTACTCATGAGGCTGTCTAAAAAATCATAAAAACTAAATTTGCCACAAAGGTTAGATGGCACAAAGATGTCACAAAGTCTTGATTATAAGAATTAATATTTTGTGTAGCCTTTGTGTATTTGTGGCCAAATAAATGACTTTTTAGACAGCTCCATGAGAGAACTGCCAGTAACCTGAACTTAAACCTATAACTAGTTTGTCACACCACACACCCCGTGCGGGGTGCGACTGGGACATGGCCGCAAGTGTTTGGAGCCGTGTGTTTCAATCCACACACCCCGTGCGGGGTGCGACCATTCAAAATTCATCTATTGCATTGGAGAAAAAGTTTCAATCCACACACCCCGTGCGGGGTGCGACTTGATAAAAAACGCCACAATTCAACATCAGC
>SKHV01000360.1 GCA_007116765.1 Prolixibacteraceae bacterium
CTTAAAATTTCTACAATAATAATTTTTCTCTTATTTTTTGCATTTCAATCGCAGGCAAATTTTGAAAGAGAACTATATCGTAACTGGCCGGCAAATGAAGTTACAGGTCTTAAAATCGAAAATAAATTTGGAGACATACACTTTGTGAACAGTAGAACCGACTCGCTTACTATTAGTGTGAAAGTAACGATAAAAAACTTGTCGCAAAACAGAGCTCAATATTTGGCAAACCAAATTAACTTCAGATTTTGGGTTACTGACGGGTTGGTAAATGCCAGAACCGATTTTGGAGAAGATTTTAAAACCAATCAGGAATTCTCTATCGAATACATCATCAATGTGCCCCCCAATAAACATATCGACGTACTCAATACTTATGGTAATGTTTCTATGGGAGATATTCACTCGGGTTCAAAATTCAAAATACAGTATGGTAACTTCGACGCTCAAAACCTTACATGCCCAGATCACGAAGAAATTGAACTCGAAGTGGAATATGGAAATGTAAGCATTAAAAGGGCAAATAGAATAAATGCGAATATTTCTTACACTATATTTAATGCACAACATATTGAAAGTGGAACACTTAATTCAAACTATTCAATTTTGAAAATCAATAACATTGAAAATATTAATGCTATTTCCAAATACGATAATTTTCAGATTGAAACAGCCAAATCAATGAATTTGAATTCAAGCTTTACCAGCTGGACAGTTGCTCGTTTAGAAAACAACCTGGATCTTAAAATCCAATATGGCGACTTCTCGGTTTCGCATGTGGCTGATAATTTCGATAATATAAATGTGAATAATCAATACGGACATATCAGTATTGGTATACCCTACACCGCAAACTACTATCTCGAAAGTGAATGCTATTTTTGCCATTATCAGTATAGTGAAGGCGAAATAATTGAAACAACAGAAAACAATAATCTTGTTCATACAAAGCTAAGAATTGGCAACCTAGAGTCAAATTCAAAAGTGATAGTCAAATCGCGATACGGGTCAATCAAACTATTAAAGTAATTATTGTCAATTTAAAATGTATTTAATTGAGCTGGCGCATCAATTGTATGTATGCAAAAAAAAAATCGTATGATTAAAAGAGTTTTATATTCCGCACTTTTGATTTTAATAGTCATAACAGCAAAAGCCGAAGGCTATAAAATATCGGTGCATTGGGAAGGCTTAAGCGACACAAGTATATATTTAGCACGCTACTATGATTCAAACATTTATGTGAACGACACCCTGGAATTGAACCATAGTGGCAAAGGAATATTCAAAGGCGACTCTTCACTCAATGAGGGTTTGTACATGCTTTATCTGAATGGCGACAACTATCTCGATTTTTTGGTTGGAAAGAATCAGGAGATTGACATCTACACTAAAAATAATCAACTGCTTGAAGCCTTAAAAATTAGCGGTGCCCCCGACAGTGAAAATTTTGCAGAATATCAGAAATACATTCGAAAAAAACAAAACGAGAAGAGCAACCTAACGAAACAACTCGATAATTTAAGCGGTGATAGTCGCGAAAATATAGTGACGCAAATAAATGCCATTGACGATAACATGGCCGCTTACATGCAAAGCACATTGAAGGATGCAGGCACAGGCATGTTTGGCCTTTTCATACGAGCCGCAAATCCGGTTATTATACCCCAACCCGACATCGAACCCAGTCATCCGAAATACGATTCAATTGCGTGGTTTCATGCCTATAATTACAGAAGAGACCATTTTCTCGACGGAATAGATTTTACAGATGATAGAATTTTAAATACCCCACTATTGAAACCTAAACTAGAAACATATTTTAATCAAGTACTTATCCAGTCGCCTGATTCAATTATACCTCAAGCATTAAAAGTTTTAAGAAAAGCAGGGCCTAACAGAAGAACCTATCAATACGTATCTCAATTTCTGATTAACAACAGCTCCGCATCAAAAATCATGGGCATGGACGCCGTATTTGTTGCAGTAGCCGACGAGGTATACTTAAGTGGTAAAGCTACATGGGCAGATCAGGAAACTCTGAAAAAAATTACCGAAGAAGTATTTCTTACACGCCCCAACCTGATAGGAAATAAAGCTCCGGAATTAGTAATGCAAAATATTGATGGCGAATACGTGAGCCTTCATCAGCTGCCCAGCACCTATACCGTTATGGTTTTTTACGAATACAGCTGCGGTCACTGTAAGCGAGATATTCCTGCTTTATACAACAACGTGTTCATGGAATTTTTGGCCAATAATATTGATGTGTATGCTGTTTGTATGAACAATGATTTTGATGAATGGAAAAAATTTATCGACGATCACGATCTGCACGGATGGCATAATGTCTGGGATCCTGAACATCAAACCCAATTCAGGTTCAAATACAATACACGTACTTCACCCCTGATTTATCTACTTGATAAAGACAAAAATATTATTGCCAAAAAGATAGATCAGAATAATTTATCTAAGCTTTTAAACAGTTTGCTTAACAAATAGCATCATTAGTCAAAAATATTATCATTTTTTTTGTTTTATTTTCAACTTCGGTTTTCTTTGCTATATTGATTCGAATTACACCATGGGGAAAAAATTAGATATTGAACAAATACCGTTACCAATTTTATTCATTGATTTGAATACAAATACCGTAATAGCAAACAAACAATACAACGATCTGTTTAGCAACAAGAAACAATTAGAAATATTAGAATCGAAGCTGAACATCAAACTGGAAAAAATTTCTAATTTCCCCTATGAAAAAATACTGATTGAGAAAAACAATAATAATGAGCAGAAAGCAATAAATATCCGAATTGAAAATTTAAGCAACAAACAGTTTTTGGTCACAGCCCAATCGGCTACTCCTGACATTGAACTTCTTTTTATCGACCAAAACTTCCTTAATTTGTTTCTAAATTTGCCTTTAGGCGTTATATTGAAACAAAAAACACCTCAGGAAAAAACCCTGTTCATTTCGGAATATTTGGTTTCAAAAATGGGATACACCGCAAACGAAATTGCACTGAAACCCTGGCACTATTTTACTTATAAAGAAGACATCAACATGCAGGAAAACATTATGAACGAATCGATTCATAATGGATTAAATGCCTTCTTTTTTAAAAAAAGAATAGTTTCAAAATCAGGCAAAATTTACTGGTTTTCGGAATACATTAAAACCATTGAACATAACAACAAGCAGTACCAAATAATATTACTACGCGACATATCAAATGAAAAAGAAGTTGAAACTGAACTACACCGGGCAAAGCAAATGGTTGAAGATGCAGAAAG
>SKHV01000059.1 GCA_007116765.1 Prolixibacteraceae bacterium
AAAAAGTAAAAATAAAATTTGCTTTTTTCTTTTTTTTCGTTATATTATTGTTATGAAAGATAAAACCATCAACATAAAAAACCAGGATTTTTGGACCGAATTCTCAATCGAGTATTTTTTAATTCGTGAAAAATTACATTTAAAAACAAAAGAGGATTTCCTTGCGTTGTTATTTAATGAGTACAAGAAACACAAAAATGAAAACGATTTGGAGATTAAATAATTAAATAATCAATATAATGCACACGGGATATATCGGCCTGATCCCCGACGAAACTGTTTCTCACCTATTTGTTGTTCCCGTGTGCATTCTTTTTTAATCAAATAGGTAAACGAACAGCAAATAGGAGATGATATGAACGATAAAAGTAGAATTGAAATAGGCGTAGGGGAGTACTTAAGATACAAAGGTTTTGATGCGCCGGATGTAGGCAGGATGAACAGCCCATTAAGGCATGGCTCGGACTCAAACAGTTTTGTGATAACTGATTCATTTTGGCATGATCACGTAAGTGGAGATGGAGGCAACACTTACCAACTCGCATTAGAGATGCATAATGATGATCCCAAAGAGGCATTAAAGTCGATGTATGATGCCAAAGGCTTACCTTGGACTGAGTACCAAGCAAAAGAGGTATACTTCTCAATCAAAGAAAAACAAAAATCAGTTGATGTTTTAGAAATAATAAAAAAAACATACCCTGCAAAACATGGCCCCAAAGAAGTAAAAGATTATCTTAAAGATAGGATGGTTACATCAAAAACTATTGATTATTTTAGTTTTGTTCCCAAGGGAGAATTAATTAAAGTAATATCCCAAGATGAAATAGATAAAATGGGTTTAAATGATCTCGAAGGCAAGATTATATTTTGGTACTTCAAAAATGGCAATCCCGTATATTACTGCACACGTAGCATTACTGATAAGGAGTTCCGAAAAGGCAAAATCAATGATGGATTGTTAACTCACCCCATTTGGAATGTAGACGATCTTTATACGAAAGAACATGTTGTTTGGGGAGAGGGGATGTTCGATTGTATAAGCCTACTGGAAACAGGTTATGGGGTTGCTGGAGAGATTACATGCAACCTCATTGAAACCCATAAGCCTGAACTCTTAAGGGCCTTAAGATGGCGCGAAAAGAATCACCCTGAATGGAAATTCACAATTTGTCTCGATAACGATAAGCCAGACTCCATGGGCATACGCAGAGGTAATGAAGCCGCTAAAAAAATCGCTTTATGGTTATTGGATAATGGAATTAATTGCCATTGGGTTAAGTGGACCAAAGAAGAGGAGGAAGCTGATGTTAAAATTGATATCAACTCCTTACACCAAGAAATGGGAATGAAATTGAATAATTTTTTAAATCGGCTTAACTCCGCGCCAACACTGATGGAGCTAATTTCTAACCCATTAGAAGAGTGTATTAATTATCATGTAAAGGCTATGGCTCATGGTTGCCGCAAATCGGCTTATCTAATCCTTGAGATGGCATTATCACAAGCAGATGCACAAGGTGTTATGCCAACTAAAACCGCTTTAAACGCAATGATGAGAAAAACCAGGGTACATTGGAGAGATATATACAATAAAGATATTGATGCCATTATTTTAGACAACAAAAAAATATTTGTATTTTATCGCAGTGGTTATTATCCTGATAAAATCGGAGATTATCGTGTTTTTGAAGGTGTTTCGGCAATGATCGAAAATCTAAAAGGAAACCAACTCGATCCTGAATTTGATCCTAAGAGGTTCGATATAATTATCCCTTCCAAGCCCTTATATTGGAAAGTTACCAAAGAAACTCCATCCCAAAGCGATAAATCTAAAGTGCATAATATGTTCACTCCTTCGCCTATCTTGCTACAGGAGCCATTAAAGGACCCAAGTAAGGCAGTTATCCCTAGTATGTGGAATGTGGCCTTGGATAACCTAGCTGGAGAGCATGAGAAGGAATGGCTCCTTAACCACATGGCGACATATGTACAAACGCTGCGTAAGCCTCTTACAATCCCTGTATTTGAAGGTGGTCAAGGTTCTGCCAAGACTGCAATTATAAAATTGTTCGGCAAAGGTGTAGGATCATTTGCCGCTGTAGGGAATTCAGAAATTGAATCGAGTTTTAACGAATACATGCTAAAAGCGGTTGTTCTTTTTGATGAGGTTTCAAATTCAAATTTTGATTCAATAAAATTAAAAAACAAATTGAAATCACTTATTAACGAAACACAAACAATTAACCAGAAATATCAAGCACTGATGACAGCAGATTGCAACAATTATGTAGCAATGGCATACAATCCACAAGCTCTTTCAAATTCAATTTCTATTGAAGAGGATGATCGTAGATACACAATAATATCTGGTGGACACAATAAAAATCTTGAAAAAAGCGATGAGTTTGATTATGATAAAATGGAGGAGCAAACAGCCGAAATGTTTTTACATTTGTTGTCTAGACCCATTGACGTTGCCGCATCAAAAAGCCCAATAAAAAATACAAACAAAGAAAATATCATATCCGCATCAAGACCACAACATTTTGAAAGGGTTAAAGATTTCCTCGAATTGTTGGAGGCGGAATCAGATGTTTTCGGTGATGAAAAAGTTAGCATACCATTTATTGACGAAAACCGTGTTGGTGTTATTGTAAGCCAACTAGCTCACTTATATAATAAACACTACAAAGCAAATATAACTGCCAAAGCATTCCGGGAAATACTGGAGCAAGATCCCTTAAACACAAAATATGTTGTTAATATGTCCGGCGGATACCAAAGAGTCAAACAGTGTAGGTATGAGTTGGAGTCAGTTGATACATCAAAACAACAGATCTACGGAGAAAGTGATGTGCCAATATCAATATCATCCGATTCCAAATTTGAAGTTGATGGATTCGAGTTATTTGGAGATTAAAATGTTATACATATACAAAATTGACAATAAATACGTGATATCTGTGAATAAACCCCAAAGGGGAACACCACATGATAAAGTTGAAACAATGCGAGAGGCACAAAGCATTAGGCAGAAACGTTCAAATAAACAAAAACAAATGAGGAAAGAAAATATATGAGTGAAACAAAAATAGATGAAACATTTAAATCATTAATTGCTCCTTTGAGTGATAATGAATTTAAAATACTGAAAGAAAACATACTGAATGATGGGTGTAGGGAAGCAATACTTTTATGGGACAATATTATAATAGATGGCCACAATAGATATAATATATGCACTGAAAACAATATCCCATTTAAAACATCAAATATGGATTTTGAAAACAGGG
>SKHV01000466.1 GCA_007116765.1 Prolixibacteraceae bacterium
AAGCAAAATCAAGCGGTTCGTATGGCAATCCTATCAAACTCATCATTGCAGAATTAATTGATTACCCAGAAATTGATTATGATGAAAATGCAGAGTTGCTTTATCATTTAGCAACCCAAGCTTACGAAGCTATCAAAGCCAATATAAGCAACGAAGAAGAATTGCCTTCGGCAATCTTCCAATTCAAAGCAGCCATAGCGGAAAAGGTTTACAATCAAATGAAATCATCTAATAATTTTCAGTTACATAGTTTCGGATATGAAGCAAAAAGGGTTCTTCCTTTTCAGAAAATAGAACAATGGAATTTTTCAGCCTTAATAAATTCAGGCTATCGTGATTATAGGGATATTATTACTCCAATAAGTATGATAACAAAATATGTTTTTAGAGGCTTTGAAAAGGCTTGTCATTTTGAATATAAATTTGACAGCAAAACAGAACAGGATTTGGCATTTGTTTGTGAGAATGATGCTGAAGTTCAAAAATGGCTAAGACCAGCACCTAATCAATTCAGAATTTATTGGGATAATAATTCAAAGAAATATGAACCTGATTTTATAGTAGAGACTAAGGATGGTATTTTTATGATTGAAACCAAAGCTGAAACCAATCTAAATGATGATGATGTAATTCAAAAAATGAATGCAGCCAAAAAATATTGTGAATATTCCACTGAGTTTACATCACAAAATAATGGCAAGAAATGGACATATCTTTTAGTCCCTCATAATATTGTATCTCGTACAATTTCAATCCAATTTTTAATTGCTCAATACTCAAAATAATGATTGTAGAGGCTTTTCAAACTTTAGAGGATAAAGACAATATTGATATTGTTGAATTAGACGGTCCATTCCCTTGCACCCATAAAGGTGCTTGGCTCGGTTATGGTTGTTATTTGTGGGATACTCGTTTCGATTGGGCAATTGATTGGGGGCAGTTTGCTTATACTAAAAAACAAAAGGAATTTATTATAGGGCGGACTTGGATTGATATATCAAAAGAGTGCTTTGATTTAATGGGTAACGTACAACATCAATTTGACTTTCAGGAGATTATTAAAGTAATGATTGAAAGTAAGAAAATAAAGAAAGAAGAAGATGCAATTGTTGCAAATGTTATTGAATTTATGAAAACTAAAGGATTGTTTCCTTTTAAGTCAATTCGTGCAGCAGATATGAGAAATGTAAAAAAATACTATTTTAGAATTGATAGTAATACGGGTAAGCCAAAAGAGTATATGATGATAAACCAAAGGGTGCAAATTTGCGTTATAAAGAAAAAAGATGTACTTTTGCGGTCCTTTGAAGTGGTTTATCCAGAAAAATACAAGGTAATATGAATTTAAAATCAGATTTAGCAGCTAAATTACGTGATGTATTAGATAATATGTCGCAAGAAGAGTTTGATAAAGAATGGTCTGAGATTACTGCATTAAATCTTCAAAGCCCTTCTTTTTCAGAAGCAATAGAATATTTTGCACTTATGCAAGATCAACTTGGTCATTTTGAAATGGCAACTACACCACAAGTTGCTGTATCAGGGTCAAATAATTATGCATTAGCAGCGTGATGAGTACCGAAAAAGCAAATATTCAGTTTTTAAATACAATTGTTAAAGAAAGTCATATCGTCTTTAATAGACCAGGGAATTATAAAATTGACATTAATTTTGTTCCCTCAGGAATTGTTTTGTCATCTTTAAACCAATTCATACTTCATCTAAAGACAAATATAAGAGATGTTGAGAATGGATTCCATATTGAGATATTAACAGAATCAACATTTTCATATCCCGAAGAAGCGGATATTGAAGAGTATAAAAAGAGTTTGTTTATAACAAATGCACCTGCAATTGTTTTTCCTTACATTAGGGCTTATATCTCAAGCCTAACCGCATTGTCAGGATTGCCTGTTCTTACACTGCCCACTTTAATAATGTCTGAGGTAGGTAAAACACTTTCCGAAAATATTACAATCCAAGAATAAAAGCGGTGTGGCAGAGCCACGAGTTTATTTAGTCCCACCCAGCCAACGCACAAAACACGGCTTATGCACTCCAACCGCACAATGCCAACGCTTTAGTGCATTCTATGGTACTGCCGCCATTTTTAAACTGTCATACTTTTTGTGTGGGCTGTTCCCAACGCTATACAGCACATTGCTTTTTTGTTTAAAGCATATATTTTTTAGCGGTATAAACTAAAAAGCAAAGAGCTGTTGCCAACCCTCCACAGCCCAAACAAAAAGCCGCTACACTCCAACCACCTCCACCGTTCCGCTTATGCCAGTATTAAAAATGTCGGAAGCTAAGTTACATAATGTGGCATTATAGTACAGCCTTTTCCCCTGCTTGTGCAAGCACCCAAACGCACAGTCTGTCCTATAATAACATTATGTAAAATAGCCAGCACCATAGACGCTACCAAAAAAATATTCCCCAACGCAAAACCCAATGCAAATATTTTTTGGTATCGTAGCCGTGTTTTTAGCCAACGCACCCACCCTAAGAACCACAATTCCCCACCACCCTTTCAGCGGTCAGAAAAAAAAATAAACTATGATGTTTAGTATCGGCTTTTAGTAGGTACTATTCCGTTACTCTACATAGCACCCACTACAGCCTACAAAGAAGTCCGGCAAGAGTAGTGCCTTCACTCCATTCCACGATACCCAACGCACTATTCCATTACGCAATCCGTATGCTTTCTCCACCCCAAAAAAACTTTGCAGAAATGTAAAGTTTGCAAAGTTTGCAACCCTGCAAAAGCATACAGTTTTGCTCCATTCCATACCCAAGCAATCGTTCCATTCCGTTCAGTTAATACACTTGCCACGCACAAGCCAACGCACAGAAGCGGTATAGTTTATTTTTTTTCTGGTAGTGTTTACCCCATTGGAATTGTAAATCAGTAATCAACTATAATAGGTTATTAGGAAAGTTATTTTGCCAAAAAAGAATAAAAAAGGAAGCAAAGGTAGGTGGTTACAATTGGCCCTTCAAGTTCAAGCCCTTCGGGTTTTTAAAAAAATCTCCACCCTATCGGGTAGTATTTTTTCAAAAAAACTTGCTTGTCCAATCTCCACCACCTTATGAGATGGCTTTCTTTTTTTTTCGTTTTTTTCTTTGTCAAAAAAATTTTTGTCAGGGAGGATTTCGGAAGCAAACAAAATCATCTCAAAATGGCAAAATTCACACTTAAAACGTACAGCCCAAAAGCTCAAATAAACGAGCCACATTTTTACATCCTTAGTAAAGGAAATAACAGCGGAAAGCCACTTTACGAGCC
>SKHV01000295.1 GCA_007116765.1 Prolixibacteraceae bacterium
CGAAGTGGTGAAAAACGAAGGCGAAAAATACCGCGAAATGCTTGAAGACATGTCGGAAAAACTGGGGCTTCAGCACCATGTAAGGTTCATCAACAGCTATTTATCCACCCCCGATTTGCTCGAATACTTACAGCTAACCGACATTTACCTTTTTACGAGTAACGACCCGAACCAGGCAGTTAGCGGGACTTTCGCGTACGCCATGAGTTGCGCATGTCCAATCATTTCAACCCCAATACCCCATGCAAAAGATGTATTGACCGATTCAACCGGGATTATTTTCGATTTCGGAAACTCGCAACAACTGGCAGCAGGAGTGAAACGATTGCTAGATGACGATACTTTGCGGAACAATATCAGTTCGAACACGCTCCAGGATATCATTTCCTCAGCATGGGAAAACTCGGCTATTGCCCATTCGAAAGTTTTTGCAGAAATATCGGGAGAAAAAATCACACCTCAATATAATTTGCCCTCAATCAATCTGAGCCACATCAAAAAGATGACAAGTGATGTGGGGATTATCCAATTTTCAAAAATAAACCAGCCCGATTTGAGCTCAGGTTACACACTCGACGACAATGCACGTGCCCTTATTGCCCTGTGCATGCACTATGAGTTAACTGCCGACAATAGCGATTTGCCATATATTCAAACCTACCTCAGTTTCATTCAGCGTTGCCAGCTGCCATCGGGTCGGTTCGAGAATTATATTGACATAAACCTACACCCTACTAAACAGAACAGAGAAACAAACCTCGATGATGCCAATGGACGGGCAATATGGGCATTGGGATTTCTCATTTCAAAAGAGCCCTTATTGCCTGCTCAATTGATTATTCAAGCCAATTTTATTATGCAAAAGGCATTGTCGCAGTTAGATGAAATACATTCAACCCGGGCTATGGCTTTTATTATAAAAGGTTTGTTTTACTTTCAGGATGTTTTCGGTACAAACGAATCAATTCAAATTATTGAAAAGTTTGCCAACCGTATGGTTCAGATGTACAAACATGAGTCTGCCGAAAATTGGGAATGGTTTGAAAGCTACCTTACCTATGCAAACAGCATTTTACCTGAGGCATTAATTAACGCGTGGTTAGTAACGGGGAACAAAACGTATAAAGAGATTGCGCTTACATCGTTTGATTTTCTTTTATCAAAAATATTCAACGATAATGGTATCGAGGTCATTTCCAACAAGCAATGGCTTCAAAAAGGAGATGATTTGCAGCAATATGGAGAACAGCCCATTGATGTGGCATATACCGTAATGACATTGAGTAAGTTTTATGATGTATTTCGGGATGAACAATACCATTCAAAAATGGATAAGGCTTTTAACTGGTTTCTGGGAGAAAACCGATTGAATCAAATCGTATATAATACCTGTACCGGCGGTTGTTACGATGGAATGGAAGAACACAACGTCAACATAAATCAGGGAGCTGAATCAACGGTGAGTTATTTAATGGCTCGGTTAATTATTAATAAATACAAAAAACAAAAAAACATGCAGCTTTTGTAATATTTACCCAAAATTGATTGAAAGTGTGAATTATGTAACTTTTAGTTTAATATATGTAAGCTATTTAAAATTAATTTTTATTTCTTATGAATTATTATCTATTCATTTTAAAGATAAAACTTTTTACCCGTGCTTTTATCTTTTTTAATGCCTAACTTTGGATATAAAACAATCATAAGAAACTAAATATCTTGAAATTATACATCAAATACATGGTAAGTAACCGATGTAAAATGGTGGTGAAAGAAATTCTTAGAGAACTTAAACTTCACTTCATTTTAGTCGATTTGGGAGAGGTTGAGATTATGGAAACCTTAACCGGTGAACAACTGAACCGGATGAAAATGGCTTTGCACGCTGCCGGGCTTGAACTGATGGATGATAAACGTTCAATCCTGATTGAAAGAATTAGAAATGTGATCATTGAAATGGTACACGAATCAAACGATTTAATCAAAATTAACCATTCCGATTACATCAGTGAAAAACTACAGATGGATTACACTTATCTTTCCAACGTTTTCTCTGCAGTGAAAGGAATTACAATACAACAATACATCATTACTCATAAGATTGAAAAGGTGAAGGAACTAATTATGTACGGTGAATTGAACCTCACCGAGATAGCTTATCAATTAAACTATAGCAGCGTAGCGCACTTATCCAATCAGTTTAAAAAGATAACCGGACTTACACCATCGCATTTTAAACAGTTGAAAGACAAAAGGAGAAGCCCAATTGAAGAAATTGGAAATTAACTTATGAATAAGAACAGAGTGAACGCAAGAAGTTTAATAGAAGCAAGCCTTGACCCCTTGATAACAATTAGTACTAAAGGGAAGATTACCGATATGAACGCGGCTTTGGCCAACATTACCGGAATGACCCGCGAACAACTTACCGGGACCGATTTTGCCGAGTATTTTACCGAACCCCTTAAAGCACACGAAGTGTATCAGGAAGTGTTCGCCAACGGATCGGTAGCCAATTCGCCGCTTACCCTTCGACATAAAGAAGGCAAGCTAACTGAAGTATTATTCAATGGATCGGCCTACAAAAATAAAAAGGGAAAAGTACTTGGCGCAGTAGTAGTTGCCCGCGATGTAAGCGAGCAAAAACAAATTGCAAGTGAATTAATCCAAGCTAAAGTTACTGCTGAAAAAGCCACCGATGTTGCTGAAAGAGCCAAAAGAAAAGCTGAACATTCAACCCGCATTGCCGAAGATGCGGTGAAAGCTAAACAGCAGTTTTTGTCGAACATGAGCCACGAAATACGCACCCCAATGAACGCGATTATTGGCTTTACCAAAGTATTGCTGAAAACCGAACTCACAGCACAACAAACTGAATACCTTGCGGCCATAAAACTGAGTGGCAAATCATTAATTGTACTCATTAACGACATACTCGATCTGGCAAAAGTTGATGCCGGAAAAATGGTTTTTGAAAAAATTCCCTTCAAATTATCGCAATCAATT
Organism: Prolixibacteraceae bacterium; assembly: GCA_007116765.1. Classification (GTDB taxonomy): domain Bacteria; phylum Bacteroidota; class Bacteroidia; order Bacteroidales; family Prolixibacteraceae; genus Roseimarinus. The sequence continues at coordinate 3,007 of SKHV01000295.1, forward strand.
TCGGCTATGCTCCATTTGTTTGAACCCAAAATTCAGGAGAAAAACTTAAAACTTGTCAAAGAATACGACAATCGAATCCCTGAAATGCTTCTGGGCGACCCGGTGCGTTTGCACCAAATTATTTTAAACCTTCTAAGCAATGCAGTTAAATTCACTTCTCAGGGGAGAATTGTTGTAAAGGTGCATCTGGTGGAAGAAGATGACGAAAAGGTGAAAGTCGAATTTGCAGTTTCCGACACAGGAATAGGGATTGCCAACGACAAACTCGAAAAAATATTTGAAAACTTTCAACAAGCCTACAGTGGTACATCAAGGCTGTTTGGAGGAACAGGCCTGGGGCTGTCCATTGTGAAACAGTTGGTTGAACCCCAAGGTGGAACCATTCATGTGGAAAGCAACATTGACAAAGGCTCAACATTCAGCTTCATTTTATCTTTTGACAAAACCAATGCAGAGGCTGAATACGAAACCGAAGATGTGGAATTGGATTTGGGTATTAAAGACTTGAAAATTTTGGTGGTCGAAGACATTGTGTTGAATCAACTCTTAATGAAAACAATTTTGGAAGACTTTGGATTCACATGCGACATTGCCGGCAACGGTGAAGTTGCCATCGAAAAGCTACAAACAAAAGCCTACGATGTCATTTTAATGGATCTTCAGATGCCTGTAATGAACGGCTTTAAAGCTACCGAACACATTCGTGCTATTATGCATTCCGATGTTCCGATTATTGCATTAACTGCCGATGTAACCACCGTCGATTTGGCAAAATGCAAAGCAGTGGGCATGAACGATTACATTGCTAAACCTGTTGACGAAAGAATTTTGCACAATAAAATTGTAAGTTTGGTAAAAAAAATGGCTCAAAACCTTAGTAATGCTAAGGAAGAGCTTATTATATCCCCAATATTGAAATGCATTGACCTTGCTTATTTAAATCGTCGTACAAAATCAGATCCCGATTTGATGATGCAGATGATTACACTATATTTGGAACAAATTCCACCCTTAATTGGCGCCATGAAGCAGAGTTTAAAGGATAAAGATTGGGATTTATTGTATGCTTCGTTGCATAAGATTATCCCTTCCTTTTCAATTATGGGCATCAGCAGCGATTTTGAAAGCATGGCTCAAAAGATACAGGAATTTGCGAGTACACAATTAGAATTTGATGAGATACCCAAGTTGGTGTTTCAAATAGAAATGGTTTGTAACCAGGCATGTAGGGAATTAGAGGGTGAATTGAAATTAATAAAAAATACAGTAAATGGATAACAACAATAAAATAAAGATATTTTTGGTCGACGATGATACATTGTTCCTGAAAATGCTTGAAATTGAATTTCTTGAAAATGGCGATTTCGATATCGAAACCTATGTCACAGGCGAACTTTGTGTGGCAAACCTTTCTAACAAACCCGATATCATCATTTTGGATTATTTCCTCGATGGGGTAGATAAAACTGCCAAGAACGGTATCGATATACTGGATAAGATACTGGAAGTTGACCCTAACATTCCGGTAATTATGCTCTCGTGTCAGGATAAAATTGAAGTGGCCGTCGAATGTATGCACCACAAAGCAGTCGATTATGTAGTGAAAAGCGAAACAGCGTTCATTCGTTTAAAAAAAATCATAAGCGATTTAATGAAATATCGCAAATTGGAAAAAACATTGAACTGGTATATGGATCGAGTATAGACAATGGACAAATAGAGGTTAGATATTAGATGTTAGATATTAGATGTTAGATGTTAGAGGTTAGATGCTAGATGTTAGAGGTTAGATTGCTTCGTGTCGGTCGCAATGACGGATGTTTCATCGGTTTTCTGACAGTGGGGTGGTTGCAACTTAGTAATGTCGTCATTGCGAGAGTTCACTCAAAAAATATTTTTTTGAGCATAATGCGAAAATGACAGGAAAATCAGAGCGTGTCACCCTGAGCTTGTCGAAGGGTCTCTCCGCAGAAAGATAGAGATTCCTCCTTTCGTCGGAAACGAAGTTTAGCGTAGCTAATGACACACTAGTCGAATTCTGTCATTGGTAGCGAAGCGAAGCAAACTCAAGTTTTTTAAAAGACAACAACATAAAAGAAAACAACAATTTCAGATGAAGCAGTCAACTACTACTAAAAAACCTAAAGAAATAGTGCATATCGAGAATGTGGAACGTCCATCTCCCGATTTCCCCATTGTGGGCATTGGAGCATCGGCCGGAGGCCTCGAAGCCTTAGAACAATTTTTTGAAAATGTACCCAATGAAAATGGAATGGCATTCGTGGTAATTCAACACCTCGATCCTACCCATGTGGGTATTATGCCCGAATTACTCCAACGCACCACCAAAATGAAAGTTGTACAGGTGAGCGATCGACTGAAAGTGCAAGCCAACCATGTGTATGTGATTCCGCCCAACAAAAGCATGTCCCTGTTAAAAGGCTATCTGTTTTTGTTCGAGCCCGTTGAGTTACGGGGTTTGCGACTCCCTATCGATTATTTCTTCCGATCATTGGCCGAAGACCAGATGGAAAAAAGTATTGGAATTGTGCTTTCGGGTATGGGTTCCGACGGTAGCTTAGGATTACAAGCCATAAAAGAAAAAAACGGCATTGTGTTGGTGCAAGATCCCTTAACTGCAAAGTTCGACGGAATGCCACACAGTGCAATAAATGCGGCCGTCATCGATATTGTAGCTCCCGTCGATGAATTGCCTTCAAAATTGATTGCTTATCTCAATCATAGTCCCGGAATAGTCCCGCAGCCCGAAAACGACGATAACAGCAAAACCAACCTCGAAAAAATTATCATTTTGCTTCGTTCGCAGGCGGGACACGATTTTTCGTTTTACAAGAAAAATACCTTGTTCCGACGAATCGAAAGGCGTATGGGCATTCATCAAATTAACAAAATTCCAAACTATGTTCGCTTTTTACAGGAAAACCCTAAAGAGTTAGACATCCTTTTTAAGGAGCTTTTAATTGGAGTAACAAATTTCTTCCGCGATACTGCGGTATGGGATAAACTAAAAGAAGAAATACTGCCCGAATTATTCGCCGAATTGCCCAATGGGCATGTGCTAAGAGCCTGGGTGGTGGGTTGCTCAACCGGCGAGGAAGCCTATTCGCTTGCCATGGTTTTTAAAGAAGTTTCAGAAAAATTCAAAAAAGATAAGAATTTTTCATTACAAATATTTGCAAGCGATATCGATAGTGATGCCATTGAAGTTGCACGAAAAGGCGTTTTTAATTCAAATTTACTTTTCGATGTTTCAGCTGAACGGGTCAGTAAGTTTTTTATCAAAGACGGGGAACAGTACCGGGTAAACACCAGCATTCGCGAAATGATCGTGTTTGCTCCACACAATGTGATAAAAGATCCTCCTTTTACAAAACTCGACCTGCTTACTTGCCGTAATTTACTGATTTACATGGAACCCGTGTTGCAGAAAAAGCTGATGAACTTATTTCATTACAGTCTTAACACAGGTGGAATAATGATACTTGGCAGCTCCGAGAATGAAAATTCTCATAACAAGCAATTTACCCCAATCGATACTAAATTAAAACTGTATAAACATTTTCCAAATCCAACTAGCGATTTGTTGGATTTTCCCAGTTCATTTTCACATAGAAGGATACAACCAACGGTGGATATACAACCCACAAAAACTGCCGATAACATTCAGAATTTGGCCGATCAATTGTTATTGCAACATTTTGCACCTGCCAGCGTGCTTATTAATCAGGAAGGCGACATTATATACATTACCGGCCGCACGGGTAACTATTTAGAACCCGCTGCCGGAAAAGCCAATATGAATATTTATGCCATGGCTCGCGAGGGCTTGAGAAATGAACTGCCCGGGGCAATCCGAAAAGCAAAACAGAATGACAAACCTGTTAAACTGCAAAATATAAAAGTGGGCACCAATGGGGGAGTTCAGTTTGTGAATATTACCTTTCAACACATCGAAAAACCCGACTCGATGAAAGGCTTGATTATGGTTGTATTTTACGACGTAGCTACCCCTCCCAAAGCAAGTGTAAAAAAACTGAAGCCGGGAGAACAAAGCTCTGTAGTTGACCGGCACGAACTGGAATTGGAACTGCAACACACCCGCGAAGAGCTGCAAAGTACCAGGGAAGATATGCAGACCACCCAGGAAGAATTGAAATCGGCCAACGAAGAAATGCAAAGCACCAACGAAGAGCTGCAAAGTACCAACGAAGAACTGACCACTTCGAAAGAAGAAATGCAAAGCCTCAATGAAGAACTGCAAACCATTAATGCAGAATTGCAAAGCAAAGTAGCCGACTACGTTGCGGCGAATAACGACATGAAAAATCTGCTGAACAGTACCGATATAGCCACCTTGTTTCTCGATAAAGAATTAAACATTCGCCGCTATACCGACCAGCTTACAAAACTGTTCAAGTTGCGCCAAAGCGATATTGGAAGGCCTTTTACCGACATGGTTACCGATTTGAATTACCCCGAAATGACCGAACATGCCACCGAAGTATTGAATACCCTGGTATATAAAGAAACAGCCGTTTCAACCCGCGACGGAAAGTGGTTTACAGTAAGGATTATGCCCTATCGGACATTCGACGACCGTATTGACGGACTGGTAATTACGCTTATAAATATAACTAAAGCAAAAAAAATGGAAGCAGAACTTGAAAAAGCAAGGAAAAGATTGAAGGAAAATAATTTATTATGAGAGGGGTTGAACAACTATTTTAGATATGATTATTAACTATATAAAAGAACACATGACATGAAATTAAACCCTTTCAGGGCTTTATGGATTTTTGCAGCATTTACCGTGGGCTGACACCCACGGTTATTCAAATTAAGTTCCTTCAGAACTTTAAAAAAAAAGAAAATGAAGTTCGAACTAAATTGTGGATACAATCAGAATATGAACCAGCCACGAAGTGGCTAAATCTCAATAGCCGTGGGTGTTTGCTGAGCTTGCCGAAGCATAGCCCACGGACAGAACAACAGGAAACACACAGCCCCGGAGGGGTTGAATATTAAAACAGAAAATAAAACTCAGCTCTGAAGTATAAAATAATAGATCGAGTATGTATAGTGACGAAAAGAAACCAGAATCGGCTGACCTCCGACAAAAAGCAGAAAGGTTGTTGAAGAAGAAAAAACTTCATGCAAGTTCACAACTTTCTGAACCCGAAATGCTGCGGCTGATCCACGAATTGGAAGTACATCAAATAGAGCTTGAAATGCAAAACGAAGAACTCGTTCTTGCGAAAGAAAATGCTGAGTTAGCAGAAAAAAAATACATCGAACTTTATGATTTTGCACCTACAGGCTATTTGACACTTAGCTCGAATGGTGAAATAGACGGACTGAATTTTATGGCTGCACACATTCTGGGCAAAGAACGTGCTTCACTGTTAAAAAGGAAGTTTGGATTATTTGTGAGCGAAAACACACGTTCAATATTCAATGAATTTTTCAAACTTGTTTTCACCAGTAAAGTGAAACAATTTTGCAGCGTTATAATTGAATCAGAAGGTAAACCGGCAACACATGTTAATATCGATGGTATTATCAGCCAGAATAATGAAGACTGCTTTCTGACCCTGATTGATATAAGCGAAAGGGTGAAGTCTAAAATTGCCTTAAACGAAAGCGAAGAAAAATACAACATCACCAAAAAAGATCTTAAAAAGGCTCAGGCAATAGCACATATCGGAAACTGGAAATGGGACTTCAGAACAAAGGAGTTTATTTGGTCCGATGAAATGTTCAATATTTTTGGAATTGACAAAGAAACATATTCCGGTTCATTGGGAGAGGTTATTGGCAAGGTGGTTCACCCCGACGACCTGCACTTGATTCTGCATTCGGACAATCCTGAGTTGACACAGAAAAAATCAATTGAATACCGCATAATACTGCCCGATGAGTCGATACGTTACATCTGGGAAGAAGCTGGTGAAACAATTTACGACAAACATGGAAATCCTTTGTTGTTAACAGGTATTGCTCAGGATATTACCGATCGTAAGGTGACTGAAATTGAGACTATCAGATCAAAAGAAGAAGCAGAACATGCTACCAAAATAGCCGAAAGTGCAAAAAGAAAAGCCGAAGATGCCGTAAAAGCAAAACAGCAGTTTCTGTCGAACATGAGCCACGAAATACGCACACCCATGAATGCCATTATCGGGTTCACCAAAGTATTGCTTAAAACCGATTTGTCTGTAAAACAAAAGGAATACCTCTCGGCCATAAAAATGAGTGGCGATTCATTAATTGTACTTATCAACGACATTCTCGATCTGGCAAAAGTTGATGCAGGAAAAATGTCCTTTAAAAATATACCATTCAGAATGGCATCGTCAATTTCGGCTATGCTCCATTTATTCGAGCCAAAAATTCAGGAAAAGAATTTAGTACTGGTGAAAAATTATGACACAAAAATTCCTGAAGTTTTAGTGGGCGACCCGGTGCGCTTACACCAGATTATTTTAAACCTGATTAGCAATTCCGTAAAGTTTACCACTCAGGGTGCAATTACCGTTAATGTTCATTTGCTTGAAGAAAATGAAAAGGAAGTTGTCATTAAATTTGCCATATCGGATACGGGAATAGGAATTGAGGATGACAAAATCAAAACAATATTCGAAAATTTTCAGCAAGCTTACAGTGGAACAACAAGTTTGTATGGAGGCACCGGTTTAGGACTTGCCATTGTAAAGCAACTTGTTGAAAAACAAAATGGTAGTATCTATGTAGAAAGTAAATTAAATGAAGGCTCGACTTTTAGTTTCGTTTTGTCTTTTCTGAAAACAACTTCCGAAGCGGAATACGAACCCGAGTTTGTGGAAATGGATCCGGAAGTACAACACCTCAAAATATTGGTGGTCGAGGACATTGAGCTTAATCAGTTGTTGATGAAGACTATTATAGAGGATTACGGATTTGCCTGCGATGTGGCCGCCGACGGTAAAATTGCCATAGATAAATTACAAACAAATACCTACGATGCCATTCTGATGGACTTGCAAATGCCAATAATGAATGGCTTTAAAGCCACTGAATACATTCGGAACACGTTGAATTCCAACATACCCATTATTGCATTAACCGCCGATGTAACCACGGTTGATTTAGCAAAATGCAATGCTGCAGGAATGAACGACTATATCGCAAAACCTATTGACGAAAAGTTGTTGTACAACAAAATTATTGGATTGACGAAGTCAAACGCTCCGGTAGTGAAAAAAAAGCAAGATAGTGTAGAGCAAAAATTAGATTCAAAGTGCACAAACCTCGATTATTTAATACATCGTACTAAATCAAATCCTCACTTAATGATCCAGATAATTTCAACCTACCTGGAACAAACACCCGCACTGGTCAGCTTAATGAAGCAGGGCTTAATCGATAAAGATTGGGATATGCTTTACTCGGCAGCACACAAATTGATACCTTCATTCTCAATTGTGGGGTTAAGCAGTATTTATGGAGACATGGCCAAAGAAGTTCAGGAATATTCTAGCAAACAGATGGAAATTGGAATAATACATGAACAGGTTATTCAACTCGAAAGCATTTGTAAGCAAGCATGTAGTGAATTAGCAATTGAGTTAGATACCCTTAAAAAATCACTCGATGAATAAAGAAAATGGAACGCTGCTTCGCCAAAAGGCAGAAAAAAAATTATCAGCTAACAAGCGGAAAGATATTTCTGAAAGCTATATGATGAAACTTGTTCATGAATTGGAAGTGTATCAATTAGAGCTCGAAATGCAAAACGATGAGCTTGTGCTTGCTAAAGAAAAAGCTGAGCTTGCTGAAAAAAAATATGCCGAATTGTATGATTTTGCTCCTTCAGGTTATTTGGCGCTTTCGAAGAAAGGCGAAATAACTGAGCTAAATTTCATGGCCGCCCACATGCTATGCAAAGAGCGTTCGTTGCTAATAAATAAAATGTTTCAATTTTATATTTCCAAAGAAACTCGTTCCGTTTTTTATTAATTCTCACACGATCTTTATGCCAGTAAAGTTAAACAAACGTGCGAAATAGAGTTAGGGTCAGAAGGAAACCAGACTACATTTATGAATATTGAAGGCATTGTAGCACAGGATGGCAAACAATGTTTACTGACCTTATTTGACATTACCGACAGTAAAAATGCAGCCATTGAGTTGACCAAAGCCAAAGAAAGGGCAGAGGAGAGCGACCGGTTAAAATCAGCTTTTTTAGCCAATATGAGCCACGAAATACGCACCCCCATGAATGGTATTTTGGGCTTTGCCGAATTGCTTGGCGAACCTGACCTTGTCGGTGATAAGCAGCAGTATTATATCAGCATCATTGAGAAAAGTGGAAAACGGATGCTAAGCATCATTAACGACATTATTGATATCTCTAAAATCGAATCGGGGCTTATGAATGTCAATATATCAAAAGTAAACATCAACAAACAAACAGAATATATTAAAACAGTTTTTAAGCCCGAAGTAGAAGAAAAGGGCATAAAGTTATCCATCAAAAACGGGTTAGCTGATAAGTTGTCAATGGTAGAAACCGATCGGGAAAAGCTCTATGCCATTTTGATTAACCTCGTTAAAAATGCCATCAAATTTACTAAATCAGGCAATATTGAAATGGGTTATAAAAAGAGGGGAGACTGGCTCGAGTTTTATGTGAAAGACACCGGCATTGGAATACCACTTGAAAAGCAAAAATCTATATTTGAACGCTTTGTTCAGGCCGACAGCTCAGATGTTAAGGCATTTGATGGTACAGGTTTGGGCTTATCCATATCAAAATCGTATGTCGAAATGCTGGGAGGTAGCATTTGGGTAGAATCAATCGAGGGAGTTGGATCAACATTTTATTTCAGGCTTCCTTACAATTATGTATCCTAAGTTTCTACCCACATTTAATCCCTAACGGGATTGTTTGGCAGGCTGGTTTTTATACTTACAACCTATGTTCAACGGTTTTTTCTTCGGTGGGGATCATCGTCCACATTAATATCTATCGGGATTGTTTTATCAAAACAATATACCATATCCGTTTTAATAAACCCCAACCACATATTACA
>SKHV01000066.1 GCA_007116765.1 Prolixibacteraceae bacterium
ACGCCGGGGTGGTTAATGACTTTATCCAGCAAGTCAAATTTTTCCAATTGCTTGCGTGCCCGCGGTTGTTTATTCGGCCGAAAAGGGTATGTATCCAATAATCAATATCCAATATAAAATTGAATTACATCTGCTTGCCCTCCTAAAGCGGGTAGACCCTCCTACTGCGGGTAGACCCTCCTACTGCGGGTAAACCCTCCTACTGCGGGTAAACCCTCCTACTGCGGGTAGACCCTCCTACGGCGGGTAAACCGGCAGACAGGAATCCATGGTTTGAGAGGCGCGGATTGCAATCGAAGATCACCCTTAGGTAAATTAGCTACGCTGAACTTCGTTTCGCACCAGCCTGGGCCAGCGGTGTAGGCCAGTGAAGGTTTCACTTTGAGTGAAGCCTTCACTTGGAGTTTTTTATCTATTGGTGTATTGCTCTTGGTAATATTTTTGGTAATCGCCACTGGTTACATTGTTCATCCATTCTTCGTTTTCGAGGTACCAGGCTATTGTAAGTTACAAACCTTCTTCAAACTGAAGCGAAGGTTCCCAACAGAGCTCGTTTTTTTATTTTGTCGAATCGATGGCATAACGTAGGTCATGTCCGGCACGGTCTTTCACGTAGGTGATCAGTTTTTCGGATGTGCCTTCGGTGCGTGAAAGCTTGCGATCCATAATGCGGCACGTCAGCTTTATTAAATCGATGTTGGTCCACTCATTGAACCCGCCTATGTTGTAGGTTTCGCCATTATTGCCTTGGTGAAAAACCACATCAATGGCGCGTGCATGGTCTTCAACCCACAGCCAGTCGCGTATGTTTTCGCCTTTGCCGTAAACGGGCAGTGGCTTGTTGTTGCATATGTTGTGGATGAACAGCGGAATCAGCTTCTCGGGGAATTGAAATGAACCGTAGTTGTTGGAACAATTGGTGAGCACAACAGGCAATCCGAATGTATCGCTATAAGCACGAACAAAATGATCGGACGATGCTTTTGAAGCGGAGTAGGGACTGTGCGGATCGTATTTGCATTCTTCGGTAAAGATGCCGGTTTTGCCCAAGCTACCATAAACCTCATCGGTGGAGATGTGATAAAAGCGCTTGCCCTCTTTGTTGTCTTTCCAAATTTTGTTGGCGGCATTCAACAGGTTTACTGTACCTATCACATTGGTAAAAACAAACTCCGTTGGGTTGGAGATGGAACGGTCAACATGGCTCTCGGCTGCCAAGTGGATGACTCCGTCGAATTGGTATGTTTCAAAAAGGCTTTGAATGAAATCGGCATCTACAATATCGCCCTTTATAAATTCGTAATTGGCTTTGTTTTCGATGTCTTTCAGGTTGGCCAAATTCCCGGCATAGGTCAGTTTGTCGAGATTGACTATTTTGTATTCGGGATACTTGTTTACAAACAAGCGTACTACGTGCGAGCCAATAAACCCGGCACCACCGGTGATGAGGATTGTTTGCATTGATTGTTGAGGTGTTTAAATGTTTAATTGTTTTGAAGAATAAAATCTGAAGGAGAAAGAATTTTTAATTTCGACTTTTTAAAATCAGCAATATTTCGGGTAATGATTGTGTCGATTTCATTATGTACAGCACATTCATTTTGTACAGCATCTTCAAAATCTGTTAGTTCTGAATTAAGTGCCTTCCAAATTGTTTCTTTGTTTACACCTAAAATATCAACGAAGTCGAAAAGATTCTTTAAGAAGGAAAGCGTTATTTCATGGCCTTTCGATTTCTTTAGAATGTAATAAATGTCTGTTACTGTTGTTGCCGATACGAAAGTGGATATGTTTAATCTGTTGATTGTAAACATGAGATCTTTGGAATTTTCAAAAAACTCCCTGCGCTCCAAGGCTATATCTAGAATGATATTGGTATCAAGCAATATCTTCATTTTATTTGTGTTTTTCAATCAGATAGTTATACTTTTCATCATCGGTTTTTGAAACCGCAAAAGCGCCAGCCCACTTAGAGAGAAAATCATCTATTTTTTTGGTGGCGGGTCCATGCTTTTTCTGTGGTTTTAAAACAACAAAAACCTCAACCTTTTGATCGGCATAACCTATTAATTCAGGAATTTGAATAATCCCGTTTTCCAATACAGTAGTTGCAAATCGGTGCGCTTCCATTTCTTTTATTTTTAACAAATTTAATAAATTTATAGCTAGCGGCAAATTGTAGCGGTGCTTAAATGTTGAAATGTTTAATTGTTGGGGACACTGTTTAGTAATTTGTGACTTCATTACTTTTACGACTGCACGACTATATGACTTCACGATTCGTGTGTCCGTGTTTTTTGTGCCTTCGTCATTTTCCGTAACTAAAACACTCCACTTTTTTCATAATCGGCTGCTTTTTATCCTTCTCGGAAAGTTTGATATCAGTCTCGGGTATGCCCCAGTTGATACCAATGGCCGGGTCGTTCCAGCGGATGCCGCCGTCGTATTCGGGTGCATAGTAGTTGTTGCATTTATAAGCAAATATGGCGGTTTCGCTCAATACCATAAAGCCGTGGGCAAAACCTTGCGGAATCCACAGTTGGCGTTGGTTTTGGTCGTTTAGTTTTACGGCTACGTGTTGTCCGTAAGTGGGTGAGCCTATGCGAATATCTACCGCCACATCGAGCACCTCGCCTTGCAGGCAGCGCACCAGTTTGCTTTGGGTGAAAGGCGGACGCTGAAAATGCAAGCCACGCAGAACACCATAGCCCGATTTCGACTGGTTGTCTTGTATGAAATTGACTTTGCCTACTGCTTTTGTGAAGATGTCTTCACGAAAGGACTCGAAAAAATAGCCTCGTTCGTCGCCGAATATGCGGGGCTCGAAGATGAGGACTTCGGGGATGGAGGTTTGGATTATGTTCATATGTTGATGTTTCTGATTTGTGTATTATTAACTAAGGGTGATACGTGTTGAACGAAGTGTCATTCTGAATGGAGTTTTTACGGAATGAAGAATCTGTTGCAATTGGCAGTATGCTTTTTCATGGGATCCTTCGTCGCTTCGCTTCCCTCCAACCTTCATTATATTACGGCTGGCAAGGCAGGATGACACTAGGCCGGTGCGTAATGCATGGGATCCTTCGTCGCTGCGCTTCCCTCAGGATGACACGCTCTGATGTTACGGGATGACATGCGGTCGTTGTTTTGCTGTGTGTCATCCTGAGGAGGTACGACGAAGGATCTGTTGTTATAAAGTAGTGCGTTTTTTCATGGGATCCTTCACTGCGTTCAGGATGACACGGGGGTAGTGCTTAATTCATGAGATCCTTCTCCGAAAAAA
>SKHV01000329.1 GCA_007116765.1 Prolixibacteraceae bacterium
AAAATTTTGTCGTTTTTCTCTTCGGTGTTGGATATGATATATTTTATGGGTTGGGCATTACGCCCCGATGCTGAGAGACGCGCCAGATTAATCCATTCGAGCAAATGCTCTTTTGAGATTTCAACCGTTTGGTCGAAACGCCTGTAACTGCGGTTTTTTTCAATCAAATCTTTTATCATAAGTCAATATTTTTAAATAAAAAATAAGGATTGGGAGGATAAGTAAAATAATGACCAACGATAACCTGCAATAATGGATGTTCCCAATCCTTACATTTTTAAAAACGTTGTGTGTCGTTCTTTATTGCAGGTTGCTGCATGTGTGGTATTTAAAAAATGTTAAATGCTTTAGTGAACAGCAAATTTCCCTAAATAGCTATTCGTGTTTGTGATTGCCCGTATCATATATAGCCCGGGAGTTAGTTTGCTTGTGTCAATATACTTTTGTTCCTCATTTAAAAAGACCGCAGAAACAATTTTTCCGTTAAGATTGAATATGAGTGTCTTGCTGATGGCTTTTTCTGGTAAATAAATTTCTAATTGGCGCTTACAGTTGTGGTGATGAATCCAAAATGTTTGAGCTTTGCTTAAGCAAGTCGAGCTGAGGGTTTGATTAAATTCACCCAACACCCACAATTCTTCATTCACGTTTATTGAATCGGGAATAAAGCCGGTTTCTATTTCAATAGTCTCTAATGGTTCTGTGTTATGCAGCCAATACGTTTGAGGGTTTCCATTTTGGTAAAACGTTACAGGTATTTTCATGGCAAAGAAAGGCCCGTTTGCTGCCGATGGTGTTTGAGTTATTTCAAGTCTTGTTGTGTTTTCCCGCATGTGAAAATCAAGTTGATAAACCGGATGACCTTCGCCGTAAATCCATGCATCGAAAAAGGATGTAAGTGTAGTATCGGCAGCTTGTTCAAAATTTTCGCGCAGAATATCGGTTGTTGCAAAACCGTGCGCCACCCTTTCATCGCTTAGATATCCACGAATGCCTTTGTAAAAATCATCATCGCCCAATTGCCCTCGCAACATGTGGAGCACATAAGCGGCTTTGTTGTATGTTAGGCGGCTGTTGAAAATACTCCACACATCGGTAGTATCGCTCACATAAACCGAGCCGCCGGGTTGTGATGTTACTACCCTAATTATTTGTTCGCGCCAACGCCTCCACCAGGGGTCGGCATTCAAGTGCTCAAGGTAAATGCCGGTAAGGTAAGTTGCAAAGCCCTCGTTGAGCCATATTTCGCTCCAGCTGCCGCAAGTTATATAATTCCCAAACCATTGGTGAGCCAGTTCGTGGGCAATAAGTCCGTCGCTGAAGCTGCCCATCGAGCTCATGGTTTGATGTTCCATGCCGCCTCCCCAGCTAAATTCGGCATGTCCGTATTTCTCTTTTATAAAAGGATATTCGCCAAATAAGTTGGTGTACAGCTCCAGTAAATCGGCTGTAAGCGGCGTGCGTTCTTTAGCATATTCAAGGCGCGAAGGATAAACATAGTTAAGTATCTCGATTTGGTTTTCAGTTCCGGGGAAAGCCCAATCGGAATAAATCGCGTAATCGGTTACGCTTATAAAGACCAAATAAGTAACTATTGGGTACCGGTGCTTCCAGTGGCAGGTGCGGATGCCGTCAATAACATCATCACTAATGAGCAATCCGTTCGATGCCGTTCGGTGCGGTGCCGGCGAATGCACAATAATATCGATGGAATCGATTTTGTCTGTAAGGCTTTGCTTGCAAGGCCACCAGTCCTTGGCTCCGTAAGGTTCCGACAGGGTTGAAATAATCGGGATGCCATCGGAATGGAAATTTTGACTGAACGAGCCAAAACCGCTGGTTGTGGGTATTCCTGAATATTGTACGGTGAAGTGTCCCCGCTCTCCATGATTTAATGCTTGAAAAAGCTCAATTGTAATTTTATGATTGGCATGTGTAAAATCAAGTTCCCCGGTGTCAGAGAAGATGCGTTCAATTTCAAGTTCATCGGAGAGATCGATTACAAGCTCCGATAAGTTGTTGCTCAGCGAAGTAAATTCAAAATACACCTTGCCGCTTATGTAGCGAACGGCAGGGTTTACATCAAGTTCAAGCCGGTTGTAAGTCAAGTTCCACAATCCGTATGTTTGTTCTTCTTCAATAAGAGTGAACGATTTTGAACGGCAACAGCCCGAATCGGTATCACACAAATGTTGGGTTTTGTATGTCTCAGCCCACGATGGTTTTTGTTGTGCAAACAGGCTTAGGTTTATTGCCAGCAAAATGGTCAAAACTATATGTTTAAGGCAAGTTGTTTTCATAAAATATTGATTCTTTTCAAATATAAGCAATGTCGAATAAATAAAGAAGAGAAATATACATGCCGGGTAGCATCGTATGAAATACATCCTCAAATGTATCGAAATGCATTGTCAAATGTTTCAGGCTCTATTTTGATTGTTTTTCGTTTTATATATTTCGAAAATATTAATTTGAACAGAAATATATTCGATTAAAATCCTATAAAAATGAAACGAACAACAACAACATTTTTTATTCTTTTTTTTGCTGTTTTCAGCATAACTGCACAGGATAATGTACGCGAGAAATTACTCATGGACTTTGACTGGAAATTTGCCTACGGGCATCCTTATGACGTATCGCAGGATTATAGCCACGGCACCAGTTACTTTTCATATTTTGCCAAAGCAGGTTATGGCGATGGTGCGGCTGCTGCCGGTTTCGACGACCGTGCCTGGCGAGTGCTCGACCTTCCGCACGACTTTGCCGTGGAGCAAGGATTCTCGCCCGATGGCAGTCATAGCCACGGCTATAAAGCTATTGGCCGCAATTTTCCCGAAGTGAGCGTTGGCTGGTACCGCAAAACCTTCTTCATTCCAGAAGAAGACCGCGGCCGCCGCATTTCAATCACTTTCGACGGTGCTCACCGCGATTCGCGCGTGTTCATAAACGGGCATTATCTTGGGAACGAAGAAAGCGGTTACAATGCTTTCACCTACGACATTACCCAATACCTGAGCTATGGTGGCAACAATACCATAGCAGTAAGGGTAGATGCCACTTATGAAGAGGGTTGGTACTACGAAGGAGCCGGTATTTACCGCCATGTGTGGATGCACAAAACATCGCCGTTGCACGTGGCCCAGTATGGCACCTTTGTGTATTCCGAAGTGGAAGGCAACAGGGCAATAGTAACTGTTGAAACCGAAATATTGAATCAGAACATTGAAGCTGCCCGTTTCAGGGTCTTACAACAATTGCTCGATGCCA
>SKHV01000037.1 GCA_007116765.1 Prolixibacteraceae bacterium
AAAAACATCAACGATACCAAAAACTCCGAAGCAAAGTATTTGCTACCGCAATTTATCGATAAAAACCTAATCGAGTAATACGCGGTTGGTGGGGTGCATACGTTTTCTATGATATTCCAGATAATTGGTAATTATTTTTCCTAAACCAATACAGTTCAAAATTATTGCACTTACACATTTGATTGAAGCATTTACTTTTTTGTGGAGTATGTATTTTATTTATTTCTATACTTTTACTCACATCGAATGATGATATTTTCAAAATGGATTCATATCTTTAAAAATAAAACAATAAAATATCAACTAATCAAAAAAACTAAATTATGAATACTTCTTTAATTGTAATTTTGGCATTAGTAGTCCTTGTTTTCCTAATTTTTATCGGAATGTACAACAACCTTATACGTAAGCGCAACGAGGTTGACAACGCCTTTGGAGGCATGGACGTGCAACTGAAAAAACGCTACGACCTTATCCCGAATATTGTAGCAACAGTTAAACAATATGCTACGCACGAAAAAGAGTTACTGACCAAAGTAACCGAAATGCGCGCTAAAGCAACCAGCGGTAATTTGAGTTCCGATGAGAAAGTAGCACTCGATAATCAAATCTCGGCCGGAATGAAAAGCATAATGGTAGCCGTGGAAAACTACCCCGATCTGAAAGCCAGCGAAAACTTCCTGAATCTGCAACGCACACTAAACGAGGTTGAATCGCAAATTTCGGCTGCCCGCCGTACCTACAACGCGGTAATTACCGATTACAACAACGCCATTCAAACCTTCCCGAGCAACATTATGGCCGGAATGATGAGTCTGCAACGCAAAGAGGTATTCGTTATTCCCGAAACCGAAAGGCAAAATGTTGATGTAAAAAGTTTGTTTAATTAAAGGCCATTAGCCAACAGCCATTAGCTAATAGCCAAAATAAACCATCATGATTAAAAAAGAAGAACTACAAAGCTTGTACGAAAGCGAACTGAAAGTTAAGCTTGCAGGTTTGGAAGGTTTGCGCAAGAGCGTTGCAAAACGAACACTTGGGGGAATAGCACTTATTGCTTTGCCTATTATTATCGGGGTAGCCATTTTTGTGTATCTCGATTCAAACAACAGCGTATCGATGGATGGGCTGGCTACAGTTCTGCCTTTTGTGCTTATTGCACTCGTTATTACCGGCATTGTACTTCTTATCCTCAACATAAAAAAGAAGAAAGAATACCGTCGTAGGTTTAAAAACGAAGTGGTGCGCGAAATTGTTAAGGCAATTGACCCCGATTGGTACTATGAGCCCGACCTGTATATAGGACAAAACGAATACTATCAAAGCGACCTCTTCCGCCAACGTTTCGACCGCTACAAAGGCGACGATCTGATTTCAGGAGAAATTGAAAAAACCGATTTTCGCTGTTCTGAACTGCATGCCGAGTACAAAGAGGTTACCACCGATAAGGACGGAAAGCGTCAGGAACGCTGGATTACCATTTTCAAAGGACTGTTTTTTCATGCCGATTTCAATAAGCACATACAGGCCAATACTTATATCGAACCCGACACAGCTGAGCGCCTCTTTGGAAAATTTGGTCAAAAGTTCCAAATGAGTTCTAAAGGCAAACTGGTAAAGCTTGAAAACATCGAATTTGAAAAAATATTCGCGGTATATTCAACCGACCAAACCGAAGCTCGCTACATACTTACACCGGCCATAATGGAAGCTCTGGTGAACATTTACAAAATGTATAAGCGCCGAATGTATTTGTCGTTCATAGGTTCGCGGGTTTATGTGGCCATGAGCTTCAAAAAAGATTTATTCGAGCCCAAAATTTTCACCTCAGGCGTGAAATATTCAGATGTTGAATTCATGTTTAATCTGTTTATGTTGAATACTATTATAATTCACGAGCTGAATTTGAACACGAGAATTTGGACGAAAGAGTAAAATAATTCATATTTAACATTCTCTTTAGATGCAATTACTTTCTTTGTTTTATATTGCTGGTGAATTATTCATCATGAAATGAAGCGATTACAATTAATAGCATTAGTATTATTTTTTACTAAAACAGTCCCGGCGCAAAACTATTTCATTGCGCATCGCGGAGCATCGTATTTAGCACCCGAAAATACCTTGGTAGCAGTTAATATGGCCTGGGATCTTGGTGCCGATGCTGTTGAAGTGGATGTGCACCTTTCGTTCGATAATCGAGTCATGGTAATACACGATAAGAATACGAAGCGAACCTCAAAAGGAAGCCATAAAATGAATGTGGCTGAATCCTCTTCTGCTGAATTACGTAGTCTGGATGTCGGATCTTTCAAGAGCGCTGAGTTCGCTGGCGAGAAAATCCCTTTTATTGACGAAGTGCTTGAAACCATACCTGCTGATAAAACTCTATTTATTGAAATAAAATGTGGTCCCGAAATCTTACCTGCACTTGAAAAAGAAATTCTCCAATCAGGTAAAATCAAGCAACTTGTTTTCATCAGCTTTGGATGGAATACCATTTTAGAAACGCAGGCGAAATTTCCCGATAACCAGTGTTATTACCTTAAAATGAATCCAATCGGGTTACGGAGAAAAATGAAGCAGGCAGCCGAAAATAAGTTGGCAGGCGTTAACCTATACTATCGAATAATTAACCCACGTGTAATTTCCAGCGCAGAGCAACTCAATATAGAAGTGCTTACATGGACAGTGGATAAACCTCAAACCGTTCGCAAACTTAATAATATGGGCATAAACAAAATTACTACCAATCGTCCGCTCTGGCTAAAAGAGCAACTCGAAAAATAGAATACATTGCTCATCGAATTCTGTTTTTGTGATCCTTACATTTCAATAAATTGAATAAGCTGCTTGGTATGGGGCGAGTACTCTTGCCAAAGAAATTGATACCCGCGATATGCTTAATGCCGGCGAGCATCAGGTGTATGTTGTACTTGCTGCGGTGATTTAAGACTGGAAATAACTTACATTCAATAAAAAAGCCTCGAGGTATATACCTCGAGGCTTTTTTATAATGAGCGGGAAACGGGACTCGAACCCGCGACCCCGACCTTGGCAAGGTCGTGCTCTACCAACTGAGCTATTCTCGCAAATGGTACCCGGAGGGGGACTTGAACCCCCACAGCCATAATGGCCATTGGATTTTAAGTCCAACGTGTCTACCATTCCACCACCCGGGCAACCTTGTGCGAAATCCCAAAGTGTGGAATTTCAATAAATGAGCGGGAAACGGGACTCGAACCCGCGACCCCGACCTTGGCAA
>SKHV01000268.1 GCA_007116765.1 Prolixibacteraceae bacterium
CATTAAGCGGATAAAAAAGCTTCATTTTTTATTTTTTACCTCAACAATTTTTACAATTTGTTTGTTTTTAGCTTGTGTTTATTTAGAATAATTAAAGATAATAAAACAAGACAAACAGATGAAAAAATCAATCTTTACTCTCACAATGGCAATTCTGCTCACATTTGCAGGAACGCTATACGCTCAAAACATTTCACTGGGTATTGCAGCCAAAGCATCGACCACCGGACTTGGGGGCGATGTAGTAGTACGTTTTCACGAGCGGATGACAGCCCGCGTGGGCTACGACAAACTGGCTTATAATCGTTCCTTCTTATTTGAGGAATCGGGCATTGAATACGATGTTAATGCGGCAATTAATGCAGGGGCTATTCTGGCACTCTACGACTTTTACTTGTCGGATATCGTGTTTGTATCGGCCGGCTTGGGCATTAATAATTTCAACATTAATGCTAAGGGAGTGGCAGTTAGCGGTTTACCCTGGGGCGACATAACCATACCTGCCGAAAGGGTTGGTAACTTCGAATTCGATGTGAAACCCGGACTATCTGCAACACCCTACCTGGGCATTGGTTTCGGACGCACTCTGGGTAAGGAAAAAAGCCTTGCTTTTGCTTTTGAACTTGGCTCATATTATCAGGGAGAACCAAAAGTCACTATCGAGTCAAGCGGTTTAATCGCACCAACCTCTAACCCCGATTTCGGACAAAAGGACTTGCTCGAAGGGCAAATAAGCCAGTATTATTTGTTCCCTGTGCTTAAATTCAATTTATCATACCGAATACTCAGCTTATAATAAAACAATAAAATAAAGCATTATGAAACGATATTTAAATAAAACAATGAAAATGCTGGCAGTGCTAGTGGCCACACTTTTCTTTACTGTTGGCTGTAGCGATTTGTTCAACAACCCCCTGCAAGATAAAGAAACAGGCGAAGATCTTACTCTGTTATTGCTCGACTTAAACTTTTTCGATACCAAGTTAATTCTCAAATTCGAAGATTTTGATACCGGAGACTTACTCGTAGGTGAAAGCATCTCAACTATTATGGTAGGAGCTGAGGCTGACCAGTTTGTTACTGTTTTTGGTGAAAAAAAGAATGAGCATACCACCAGTTCGGGAATTTTAGAATTATACCTCGACCCCGCATACACTTTTACAGATACTCCCATCGAATTAGAAATCATGGCATTCAGCGATCCTTTAAGGACTTCGTCGCCAACTTCAATCGAAATAAACGAAGCAGGCGAACAAATAGTAATAGTTAGGATGATTGACTGGTCAAAATCAGCAAGTGTACTCAAATCAGCAATGACCAATGTCACAATTGATGTTGATCAAGAGGGTGGAACTGTAAGAGAAAAAAATTTAGAAGAAGCATCTGGTGCGAATGGATACATCAACCTTGTAGAATACTTTTATATCGCACCGAATGATCGGTATGCATCCAGCAGGGCTGCTTATAAAAATGCCTATGATTCATGGATGATATCCTATCATAGAACTGGCTGGCAATCATTCTTAGACGCTGCTTATACCTGGCTGACTCTTCTTAATGCTTTACCTGCTCCCCCGGCAACCCCTGATGTTATTCTTACTGCAACCAGCATCAGCCTCGATGAAAATACCTTAGAATATTGGGGATTTTCCAATGATATTGGAAAGGAAATCACACTAAAAGTAGGCGAAAAAAACCATACCACTTATAAACGAAGCAGCATTAGTAAGTGCGACAATGGATTAACTATAAAAGTGAATGCACCCGACCTTCCAAATGGCGATAAAACCTCAAATTCATCTTTTAAATATAAAATAACTTTTAGTGATAACTCAACACTAAACGGACAAATTGGTGGGTCATTTGACAATTTATCTACAACGGGAAGAAAAATCTCACCCATTTATTATCCTACAGCTGATTCGAAAGTTTCAATTACTTTAACAGAAAATTCGCAATATACTTTGGAACAAGCAACTCAGAATTTGGATTCTCCATGCGGTGAAGTTACATTTATTGCTAAAAAGAAACCTAATCTGGTAGATTACAAATTCTTAGTAACATATAGTTGTGACATTGCCGGACTTGCCTATTCAGGTATAGGGCTGTTTAAAAATCTGAGCAAAGGCACACAACCTGAAATCTTTAGCTTATCGACCGGAGGCTTCTCCTTAAAGTTTGAAAAAGGAGACAGATATGAGATAACAGTAATTATTGATAATGTACCATATTCAATGACCATTGACACCAATAATATTCAGGGATCATTAGAAGGACAGTCTATTGATGGCAACAGAATAAGAAAAGTAACGGTAAATGGAAGTGATGACGTTGGTTACAATGTGAAAATTGATGTTGTTTTAACCGGAGATTTATGTCAAAAGATATCAGGCTAGTAAAATAGCTCATTTATAAATAAACATAAGCATTCCATATCACACATTAACCTTTCAGGTATGAAAAACTCACAAAGGTGAGCTTAGAATGAAATTATACGCATTATTAATTATTTTAAAGCCATTCTCAGATAAAGAGGATGGCTTTTTTTATGCATTGAAAACACTTGAAAAAACAACTGAGCGCCAGGGATATATTAATTCTTACTTCAATAAGGCAAAAAAGATTCATATTTTGTTCAAGAGATGCAACATTTTTTGTAATTTGTATTTTTTTATTGAATCAATATTTGGAATAATTAAAAACATCAAAACGCAACATCAATGAAAAGATTAATTTTTACTCTTTCAATGTTATTTCTGTTAACCTTAACGGGAACACTTTACGCTCAAAACATCTCACTGGGTGTAGCAGCCAAAGCATCAACAACCGGACTTGGAGGAGATGTAATCGTTCAGTTTCATGAACGTATGACTGCCCGAGTGGGCTTTGATCTAATGGGCTACGAACGAGGATTTAAGTTTGAAGAACAAGACGTGACCTACGATGCAACTGCGCAAATAAAACTGGGAACCATTTCGGCACTCTACGACTTTCACATTACTCCCCTGTTTTTTGCTTCGGCAGGTCTTGCAGTAAACAATTTCAATATTTTTTCAACCGGAAAAGCCGCAAGCGATTTTCCTTATGGCGACATCTCTATTCCGGCCGAAAAAGTAGGAAGCTTTGAAATAGAAGTGTACCCAAGCATGAAAATTTCACCTTACCTAGGACTAGGAGTGGGCAATCTCCTCAACACTGAAAAAAGGGTGGGTTTTGCATTCGAACTTGGCGCCTTATACCAGGGTTCA
>SKHV01000166.1 GCA_007116765.1 Prolixibacteraceae bacterium
GGTGCATCATTCAAAGTAAAAGTTTGGCCAATTATCGGTATTACGGCTTGCAATTTATGCTCACGAGCAGCGGCTGTGAAACGCTTAGGAGGTTCGTTCCAATTATGCTGGCTGAGCCTGAATTTACCCCAGTGAATAGGCATGGCCATGCGACTGTTCACATCGAGGGCTACCTGCACCGACTCCTCGGGCATAAGGTGTATATTGGGCCAAAAGCGACTGTACTGACCGCATTCTACCATGGCAAGGTCAAATGGACCCAAGCGCTCACCAATGGCCTTAAAACCGTTGTAATAGCCCGAATCGCCCGAGTAATAAAGATTATGCCCTTCGCCCTTAATTGCCCAGCCGCACCAAAGGGTTTTGAAGCGGTCGTTCAAGGTTCGCCCAGTGAAATGCCTGCCGGGCGTTGCTGTAAATTTCAAGCCATTGAAATCCACTTCGTCCCACCAATCGAATTCTCCAATTTTTGAAGCATCAATGCCCCAGTGCTCAAGATGCGAAGCTACACCCAGTGGTACAAAAAACTGCTTCACTTTAGAGCCAAGCTGCTTTATCAAATCGTAATCGAGGTGGTCGTAATGGTCGTGCGAAAGAAGCACCAAATCAATAGGGGGAAACTCATCAATGGTATGCTTGTGCGTATAATCGAACATTTTTGGTCCCATAAACCGCGACATGGATGCACGGGTGCTCAAAACCGGGTCAATAAGTAGGTTTACACCTTCAATCCGCATTAAGAACGAAGAATGCCCCAACCAGGTAATCAAAACTTCACCGGGTGCGGCAGAGATGTACCTTTCTGTATCAATCGGCAGTGTTTCAATGGGTCGGGCAGGAAGCCTCTCCCCTCCCCGTTTCATCATTTCGCGCAGTGCTTCAAAAGGAGGCCTGTCCATGAGGGTAGTTACCGGGTTCTGGAAATAACCATCACGAAAATTGTCGGATTGGCTTACTTTTTCAAGCTTTTCACCTGCCGGTTTTTTACCCATGCGAGGCAAAATGGTAAAAATTGACACAATGCTGCTTACCAGCAAGATGGAGATTATAGTAAATGGTATCATTTGCTTTTTTTTCATTATTAATAACTTACTGTTGGTCAAACACTAAACGTTCTGCTTCGAGCCATATCTCTTCTACATCTCGTGTGGTATTCAATAGCGTGTATGCAATTTCGGTCATTGGGTCAATTTGATTCCTGTAGCGGTAAAACAAACGTGAAAATGTGGCATAGTCAATCCCAGTTTGCTTGGCCAAATCGTACTTTGCATTGCATTCATCATCAATTCCCCTGAACATTTCATGACTCATTTCAGAATGCATAAAACAAGCAAATGCATGTTTTAGTTTAACTCTTTCGCCTGTATTCTTTTCAACTTCTTTCAACAGTCGGTTTACCGATTTTTGCAAATTATGAAAAGGCACATCGCTTATGATATGCGGAAATGTTTCATTTTCTTGAGTTGAATTTAAAAGGCTTTTAAATCCATTTTTAATTTCATCAGATATTTCAATCTGCATTTTTTTAAGCAATAATTTTATATCATCAAGAATGACACTTTCAATTTCAACACCTTTATTTGGTGTAATTTGGATGCATATATTATTTTCGGCTCCTGTGTAAACCGAAAGCGAAAAATTATTCCTTTCAATTTGAATTGCATTGGGATAAGGCCAGGTTTGTTTGCTTTCAATTATGTACTTTTCTCGCTTGAAGGGCTCACATGCATATTTGCAATCTGATTCGATATTTTGATTTGCCGTAATTTTTACTGCACCTGCATCGATGCAAAAGCGATAAAGGTCAACGATTGCCTGATTACGATCGAAGCGATGCCCATAAATTAACGCTCCACGTGGAAACGGCTCATTAAGCTGTCGATAGTGTTGAGTATTTTTCAAAGAAACCGGAAGGAAGTTGCTTTCGCGGTCGCGCCCAACAAGTTTATCGAATATAGTATATAATTTAATGGGAATGTTTTCCGATAAATTTAACACCCTCAAAGGGTAAAATAAGTGAGGATAAAACGAGGAGCATTTCATCATAAACTGATGTTGTCTCAAAGCATTGGCTAAATTGTAATATACTGCTGGATAGCTACTTAAAATTTCAAATTGATAGATATTATTAAATGAAGCGGGCGGTTCTATTGCGACTTTAAGCCCCGATTTCAATACGGCGAAAGCCACAATTCCGGCAGTATAGTTAAAACCTTTCAAATGCAGGTGAAAGTGTGGCTTGTTCATATTCGCTTTTCAGGATTAATACACTACTTCAACACTCTTGAGCCTGATATCCTGCAAAGGTCTGAAATCGCCTTTTACGGGCAATAAGGTCATGCGGTCGGCTACATTAAGGCCCGAAATCACTTCGCCAAACACAGTAAACGACTGGTCGATATGGGGCGCACCTCCAATGGTTCTATAGACTTCGCGTTGTTGTGTGGTGTACTTGATGTTGTTTTCGGCTTCTAAAGCATCAAGCTCTTCGTCGGAATATTTACGACCTGTTACAATATAAAACTGCGAACCATCGGAGCGGCGGTTTTGATTTCGGTCGTCGGGTTTGCGTGGCGAGCCAATGGCGCCTCTTTTATGGTACAAGCCATCTACAACATGAGCCGGAATAGTGTAACCGGGGCCTTTCCACCCCACTATATCGTCGTGGCGGGCATGGCGTGTATCGGCAGCTCCTGTTTGTATCCCAAAATCGGGAATAATACGATGAAACATCAGGCTGTCGTAAAAACCTTCTTCGGCCAATTGTATAAAGTTATCGCGATAAGCCGGTGTTTCGTTGTAAAGCTTTATGGTAATATCGCCGTAGTCGGTCTTCAGAATGATATGCTTCACAGAGGCATTACGCTGCGAATTGGCTTTACCAATTTGAGTAAGAGGCTTAGCTTCTCCCCTGTTGTTGATCATGTCGATAAACTCAAGTGCCGGAACTGCGAAATACCTGCGCTGTGATGCCACCTCGTGTGTAATTGCCATGCCTAACACGGTTCCGTTGGAAACAAAAACAGGGGCACCGCTTTGGCTTGCAGTAAGAGCATTAGAAATGCTGAATAATTTTCGGCCTTCGATAATTTGATCCTGTAAACAAGTACCTGTTCCCAATGGTTGTAAGTTTCCTCTCTTCCGACCAATAACAATGGTTTTTACGCCATCGGTTTTATCGGCACCATAAAGACTGAGTGGATCTGCTTCAACTTGTTCTACCTGCAGCAGAATGATATTGTTGATAC
>SKHV01000301.1 GCA_007116765.1 Prolixibacteraceae bacterium
AATCATTTTCGATAATTTGCCACACAATATCAACATTTATCCCAAAGTAATGATGAGCAATAATATTTCTTAATCCATAAACCTTAGCCCAGTTGATTTGTGGATTTCTGCTTTTCAACTCATCACTCAATTTACCGCTTTCTTCTCCTAAAACAATAAAATTCATCATAGAAGCATCAAAGTCCCTATCATTTTCATATAACTCCTCAGCTGACTGATATTCTGATGTATATCGCAGAACCTTGTCTATAGTTTGGAGCATTGACAAAATAATATAGTAGTCTTTTTTATGCATAAATAGCATCTTTCAGTATTAATTCACGGTACAATGGTTTTATCCATTTTTTTGCGCAAATATCAACCTCACGCTTAAACTGCTCTTTTAAAAAGATTTTTAATTCTGATTCTACATTGTAAAGGTCGGGAGTCCCTGTCTCATATTCTACAATGATATCAATATCACTGTTTTCAGTTTGTTCGTTCCGTGCAAACGAACCAAATAAACCTATCTCGGCACAATGATATTTCTCTTTCAAAAAATCTTTATTGTGCTTCAATAACTTTAGTATTTCCTTTTTTGTTATCATTTTGCTTAATAAGACACAACTCAATCTTTTGTAAAAATAAACAATTTTGCCATCATTAAAAATGAAAAATCAGCTTTTAGAACACAACGTTTACAACATAAACAAGCCTGTTATTCCATGTGTTTGCGTATTTGCCTGAGGCGTGACTTTACTCCGGCCGAGGTGGTATGCTGCGCCATCTCATCGACATGGGCCATTAGTTCCGGTTTCATTTCGGGATATATTTGGCAAACCCTGTAGAAATATTCGAGCCCCATTACCTGTGTCGACATGTTGCTTTTCTGATTGTACATCCACTCCACACTCCGTTCAAGCAATTCGCCGGCATAATCTTCGTTTACCGGGCAGCGCAAAATCAGTTTCATCCCAATGCGTATAAAACTTTCATTATCGGTATTCAGCACCATTTGATGAAGTCCGTCGAGAATAGGCAAAATGTTCCTGTTGCTCTTTTCTGTTGCATGATCGAGTATCCAAAGCAAGCGCCACGATTTTTTTGTCGGGCGCTCTTTTATCATTTCCCAAATGATGAAAAATACATCGGGGCTTTCGGAAGCTCGTTTAAAAAGCAGCTTGTAATCGGCACTTGAATACACCGAATCCATTATTTGTTCAATTTCTTCTTTAGTCATTTGAATCGAATATGCAGTATATTCTAGGAGTAAAAGTAAAAAAGTATCTTTAAAAACATTAGTGTCCGGTAAAAGCATGTTGTTTTGGGCTAAAGCCCTCGCTCCTATTGACTTTCATAACCCCAGGCTTAAGCCTGGGGTTACACACGAGCAATCAAAGTTCAGGGCTTTAGCCCGCCTTTATAATCAATGCTTTATCCCAAACTCATTTTGAATGATTGGAGATTTCAGATTTTAACCGGACAACAATGAAAAAAAATGATATATTTTTACACCCATGATATCGAAAAGGGCAGAAAATATAAAACCGTTCATTGTAATGGAAGTGCTCGAAAAGGCTGCCGAAATGGAGCGTAATGGCAAGCACATCATCCACCTCGAAGTGGGCGAACCCGATTTTGATATGCCCCCATGTGTTGTGGATGCCATTAAGCAGGCACACCGCGAGCAGCGATCGCATTACACACACAGCCTGGGCGACCCCGAATTGCGCAGGGAACTTGTAAAAAAGTATTCAGCCGAATATGGCGTAAACATTTCGCCTGAGCAAATTATTATCACTTCGGGAAGCTCGCCCGCTATTTTACTTTCGCTGGGTGCGTTATGCGATATTGGCGACGAAGTAATTATTTCAAACCCCGGCTATGCCTGCTACCCTAATTTCATAGAATTTATTGGTGCAAAAGCGGTAAAAGTACCGGTTTTCGAAGACGATGGCTTTCAGTACCACCCCGAAGAAATTTGCAAGCGGATAAGCGATAAAACGAAGGCAATAATCATCAACAGCCCCATGAACCCAACCGGCAACCTGTTATCGGCCGAGGTGATGAAGCAGCTTGCCCGGTTCGATATCCCGATTATTTCAGATGAAATATACCACGGGTTGGTTTACGAAGGCCGCGCACATTCCATGCTCGAATTCACTGAAAACACATTCGTGCTTAACGGTTTTTCGAAATTGTATGCCATGACGGGGCTGCGTTTGGGTTACGTAATTGCCCCACCTCAATATGTGCGGGCAATTCAGAAATTTCAACAAAACCTTTTTATATGTGCAGGCTCCACAGCACAGCGGGCAGGCATAGCGGCATTAAGGCATGCCTCGTCGGATACAAAGCACATGCGGAACACCTACAACCAACGCCGGGAATACATGATTGCCCGCCTGCAAAAAATGGGTTTCAACATAAAAGCATTACCAACCGGGGCATTTTATGTGTTTGTAAACGTGAAACACATTTCGCAGGACAGTTATCAACTGGCTTTCGACATACTCAAAAAGACCGGCGTGGGGGTAACTCCCGGCATCGATTTTGGCAGTATGGGCGAAGGCTTCCTGCGCTTTTCGTATGCCAATTCAATAGAAAATATTGAAGAAGGAATGAACCGCATCGAGAAATACTTTCATTCAATAAAATAAAAATTCATCGCCGCATGTAACATTTCGCAGTGGTGTTCGTCATACAGGCAGATTACAATAAACGTTAAACACAAACCTATAAAGGCGTTTTGAAAACAAACTGTTTGCTATGAGAAAAATACTTACAATTATTATCCTTACACTGACCCTGAGTTCATGCTTCACCGTAAAACACGAGATAAGCTCATGCGTTATATCTGTAGAAGAATGCGAAGCAAACTTAGCAAATTGCAACAGCCAGTCGGCTTTGTCGCACATTGCGCAAAATCACGATGACCCGGAAATCAGGAAATTAGCGCTGGACAGGGTGAACCTGCAATCTGCCATTTCGTCGATAGCAATGAATGACCCCAATTCTGAAATAAGAGAAATGGCTCTCAGAAAAACAAACTTGCAATCGACCATTTCGCATGTGGCATTAAACGATAAAAACTCTGAATTAAGAAAAATAGCACTGGAAAGAACAAAACTGCAATCGACCATTTCATCGATGGCAATGAACGACCCCAATTCTGAAATACGAGAAATGGCTCTCAGAAAAACGAACTTGCAATCGACCATTTCGCATGTGGCCTTAAATGACAGAAACTCTGAATTACGCATAATAGC
>SKHV01000251.1 GCA_007116765.1 Prolixibacteraceae bacterium
TATTTATTGAGTACTTAACACAAATAATTATTTTAAACACTTAAAAAATATATAAAAATGAACAAGACAGGACATTTTATCAGTGGATTATTATTTGGTGCGGCAGCAGGTGCAGCACTTGGTTTATTATACGCACCACAATCGGGCGAGAAAACCCGTAAGCAAATCAGTGAAAAAATTAAAGAGATGGAGAAAGAGCTTGTAAAACTTCGCGATCAACTCAAAGAAAAAGGCGTCGAAATGAAAGATGAAGTCAAAGCCAGGATTAAAGAAGTTGAAGAGCGAGTTGAGAAGCTAAAAGAGCAATACAAAAGTGCCCCTGAAAAAGCTTAATAATCATCTAACTCAATTATCATGCAAGAGAAAATCACCCGTGAAATGGGCGATTTGAAAAAAGAGTTCGAAGAATACGCAAAAACACAAGTTGATATCACAAAACTTCATCTGGTAGGTGAACTTTCGCGTTTTCATTCGGGCTTTTTGTTCAAATCGGCAATTCTATATTTACTCATATTCGTACTACTCTTTTTATCTGTGGCAGCTGCCATTTTTATTGGTGAAATACTCAATTGGTACGTGTATGGATTTGCCATTATGGGAGGCTTTTATATTCTAGTCACCCTACTAGTATGGCTTCTCCGAAAACCCTTATTCGAGCAGCCCGCCATTAAGCGTTTTATGCAGTTAATGTATCCAAATTCAATCAACCATGAAGAATAAACCGGCAAAATTCAAGCATATAAAAACTTATAAAGACATTCAGGCAGAGCTTGTTCACTTGGGATATAAGTCGCGCATACACAAAAAAGAACTTGAAATACGCAGCATTCAGTTGCAACACGATTTACATCCTGTGCGGCTTATCCCTTCACTTTTGGCCGATTGGGCAACACCTATGATGTATGAAATGCGGGATAAAATGCTCGATTTAGCATTAATCATGATTAACCCAACACGGCTTCGACCTTCGAAGAAAAAATAAACTTAAACCTGCTATCCCTTAACATCAATTTAATACTACAAACTCTTTTTTGCATTTTTGTTCGATATTAAATTTATCCTACTATATTTGTAGCATTAAATTTATTCAACATGAACAAAACAACTTCTATAACAGCAATTGACAGATTACGCAATACATTTATGTGTATGTGTGCTTGTATGCTTTTACGGAAGGGGTATGTTCAAACCATTTAACAATACCATAGCTTTAAAGATACCAAAGCCCTTCCGGAAAACCGGAGGGGCTTTTTTAGTAATACACAGAACCATGACAAGGAAATATTTACCCATATCGATTGACATTAGCCGACAGAAAATTTTGGTGTTGGGTGGCGACCAAAGTGCGGCTTCCAAAATTTCAATACTGCAACGTTTCGGAGCTGAAGTTGAAGTTATTTCCCGAAAAATAATCCCTGAAATTAAAGCCCTGGGTGTTCCTTACAAACTTAAAGACTACGAAGCATCTGACCTCGATGGATTCCTGATGGTTTATTCGTGCTTCAATAACCATGAGCTCGACAAACGCGTTGTTTCCGATGCCAAAGCAAGGGGGGTGTTGGTAAATATTCACGATAAACCTGAATTTTGCCAGTTCATTTCCCCGGCGGTTCACCAATATAAGAACATGACCGTAGCAGTTGCATCGAACGGGCAAAATGTGCATAACTCAATAAAATTACGCAACCATTTACAAGCATACTTAAGTGAAACCATTGAAAACATAATAGAATTATGAGCAGTTTAATCAATCCTTTTCCACCAAAGCAGCAACAACAACTGCAAAAGATCTTGAGTGGAGCCTCACGCGAACAGCTGGTTTGGCTCAGCGGTTATATCAACGGGCTTTCGGCCAAGAGAATATCAGCTTTGCCCGGAGCGCTGGCCCTGCAGCAACAAGCTGTACAAAGTAGCAACAAGCCCTTGACCATTTTGTACGGTACACATACAGGGCATAGTAAGGAAATTGCACAGCGCTTGCTCCAAAAAGCATTGAACGAAAGCATACCCGCAAAACTTTTTGCGATGGATGAGTTTAAGCCCCGAACCTTGAGCAACGAAAAAAATGTGGCTGTTATAGTAAGTACCCATGGCGAAGGCGAACCTCCCTTAATGGCCGAAGATTTTTATGAATTCCTGAAAAGTAAAAAAACGACTTTTGACAAGCTTAATTACTCCGTTCTAGCACTTGGCGACCGCAGCTACAAACTATTTTGCCACACAGGAAATGAAATTGACCAATGGCTTAACGAGCTTGGGGCTAAGCGTATTTTGCCACTTGTAAGCTGCGATGTAGATTTTGAAGCCCTTGCCAATAACTGGATCAAACAACTTGTTGAAAAGATGAAGGTTGAAGGCAATGTAAAACCATCGCTTGTTGCAGAGAGTTTAGTCCGCCCACAAGTTAAGCCGGTTTATTCGCGCTCGAACCCCTTCTTTGCCAAAGTGCTCGATAAGCGGATTATTACAGGTCAAAATTCCGACAAGGAAGTGTGGCATGTTGAACTTTCACTTGAAGATTCGGGGCTAAGTTACGAACCGGGCGATGCATTGGGGGTTTTCACCAACAACCCTCCCGAGTTGGTCCAGCAAATACTCGATTTCACAGGGCTGCAAAGCAATGCAACCATCACCACCCGCTACGACGATGTAACCCTCTACGAAGCCTTGTACCATCACTTCGAAATTACCGTGCTTAACAGCAAAGTAATGGAGGATTACAACGCTTTGGCCAACAGCCCTAAGCTCAAGGGACTAATTGCCAATAAAAGTGAATTAGATAAATACATTGAAAACCACGATTTACTCGACCTTTTGCAGGATTTTCCGACTAAACTCACACCCCTCCGCCTGGTGTCGGTGCTGCGTTACCTGCCACCGCGTTTGTATTCTATCTCGTCAAGCATTGAAGCCGTTCCCGGAGAAGTACACCTTACCATAGCGAAAGTAGATTTCGATTACAAGGAGCGACGACGCAAAGGGGCATGCTCATCGTACATTGCCGAGCGCTTGACCGAAAACGAAAAGGTGCCGGTTTTTATCGAGAAGAACATCAATTTCCGCTTACCGATCGATAACAATACGCCAGTAATTATGATTGGGGCAGGAACCGGAGTTGCCCCATACCGTGCATTTTTGCAAGAGTTTGAGACTAAAAAGCGACAAAACAGCAGTTGGCTTTTCTTTGGCGAACGTACTTTCTCCGAAAACTTCCTGTATCAGGTAGAATGGCAAA
>SKHV01000192.1 GCA_007116765.1 Prolixibacteraceae bacterium
GACCACCCTCAATACGGTATAACAGCCAGTGGTCGAAGAGTCGGTGAGGGTAGAACGGTCGCAGTTGATACGAGTATTATCCCGTTAGGTACAAAATTAAAACTTAAATACCCCAACGGAACAGAAATGAATTTGATCGCAGAAGATAAAGGCAGTGCTATCAAACAAAACAAACTGGATGTTTATATTAGCTCTCACGAAAGGGCTTTAAAGATGGGCCGGGTCAACGGGGTACGTGCGTACAAAACAGGCTTTGAAAATGTATTAATGCCGCCAAAAGAAACCCCTGCCCGTCCACCATTGCCGGAATATCCCACAAATGAATTTGAAACAATCAGCGTGCAGAAGCCTACAGCTGTTCGCCCGGTTGTGCAGAGACCTCGTGTGCAAGAAGGTACTGTTTTTAAAGACGTGAATCCTTCTATGTGGGGATACCAATTTATACAAAAAGCAAAAGAAAGAGGGATTATCGTCGGCGACAATGGTTATTTCTATCCTGAAGAGCCCGCCAGCAGACAGGCGCTTGTCACCGTTAACGACAAAACCATAGACTATATTTTTAAGAAGTTACGTGAGTCAGGAATAGATATTCGAGAATAGGAGTTGGTTCGCTATGTGGGATAACACTTATTATGTCGCAGGGCAATTCGCGACTGTTGCTTTTCACTTTTTAACGTTGATCGTGTTGATCGGTATCGTTGAAAACTTTGAAGAGCTAATTGAACATTTTTTCGGCATTTTTATCAAAAAGTCTTTTCCGGAATGGCTCGGCTTTGTCTTAATTTTAATCGCCAGCTATTTTATTGCCTGGGCAGGCGACTGGCGTTTCCTGTCTTTTTTGGGATATGACACAGTTTATCCTGAGTTGTACTGGTTCGACCTATTGCTTTCTGCGGGATGTATAGGGGCAGGCTCTAAAAAATTAGAGAAGAAGTTCGATTTGATCAACAAAATCCCTATAGCCCTTCACAATATGCGTTCTGCAGTATTTACGCCTACAAGAAAAACAGCTGTTCGCGAAGATATACAGGCGCCGCCAACCCACACACCAGTAAGCCGCACAGAAACAAACTATAGCGCAAACACTGATGGGCAGTATTACGTCGATGAGGACTTTGTGCCTCCAGATATTGACAATTCAGGAGGTCCAAAAATCTAAAAGGAGTTGAAATATCTATGCCGATGGAAATAGAGCAAGCTTTGATTGCCGTCTTAATACCTTTAATATACCTTGTCGGTGGCTATATAACAATGTTCGCCAAGCAAAAGCTCAACATCATGAAAGAAAGCTATTACAAAAAAGAATTGGAAGAGCTTATTGTGACCGCAGTAGGCGCCGTTGAACAGACTTTTGTAAGAGAACTTAAAAAAGAGGGCGCTCTTTCACGAGAGTCCCAACATGAGGCTTTTGTAAAAGCCTATGAAGAAGTTAGAAAACAAATCACCGAGCGTGCCGACAAAGTCCTTCAGCAGGCTTACGGCGACTATATGACGTACATTCAAAATCGCATTGAAGCAGTCATCGACGAAAGAAAATAACACAGAGAAATGGCGGCCATATAGGTCGCCTTTTTGGCAGACATACCCTTTATGTGGATTGGCGTCATATCCGGCGTAATACTTTAATGTATTCATTCAGAAAAAAGTAAAGACATCGCGACAGGAGATTCGACTCTGGATATAACTGGTTCAAAAATACGCCTGGGTGCGTATTTTGACGCCTTATCCTGAAAGGGGTGCGGTGACATTGGTCAACTTAAAAGACTTGTTTTTTATGCATTTGTTCATGGCAACAATCATTGGCGGCCTCCTTGGTGAATGGAGAAGGGTTCCTCAAAATAAATCAGTCATTACGCGAACATTTCTATCAAATGCTATGGGATGCATGTTCCTTTCGTTTTTAGGTGGGTCTTTTATATATGAAATGACGGGGCAATATGTTGTGTCAGTTGTGACTGCTGGTATTGTGTCTTATCAAGAAGTCGATTTCATTATGAAAATACTCAAAAAATTCGCAATTGATAACCTGGAAACGGCCTTAAAAATGTTAGATAGAAACAGGGGGCAAGATAAAGATGACAAAAATGACGAGTAATTATGACAACGTTAGAAAAAAAACCGCTCTTCTTGTGGCTTGCTTAATTGTTTTTGTAGGATTATTCGGAACAGGAATCGCCTTTTTATCTTTCGAATTATCGGGACAGTTAAATGAGATAGAAGCATACGAAAAAGAAGCCCTGGAAAGCTTTTTACAGTTAGCATTAAGGGTAGACCAGGCCAATCTAAATACGTTTGAAATGTTGTTCGAAAACATGGTTACTGAATATGGCGATGAAGTATCAAAAGAATACATTATTGAAAAATTCACAAACGAAGTTTTTGATTCTGTCTTAGACAGCGCAGCCCTTTCCATCATTATTGCATATGATGAAGAAAAAGAAATGATCAGGGCCGCATACAAAAATCAAGCTTACGAAGAAAAGCTAGAACTTTTAGAACAAATTAATGTCGGAGAAGAATTGATTGTTATAAACGAAACAGATAAGGGCGTTGTCTTCGGGCAAGGAGACAGGGTATATCTGTCCGGCAGAAAGCTAAATCAAATAGAGGGAACGACTCTGTACCTTTATACCGGATTCGATGAACAAGTTAGAATAAGTGGATTCATTAGCACGCTTAAGATGGATTCACTGCATCGGTCACAAACAATCATCAATAAAATTGCTAAAGGGTCTATGCATTTTACTTATATTTTGGGAGTCATCAGCATTGTCATGATAGCGTTGATTAGAAAATTTAATATTGATATGATAAAAGCTTATGCCAGTTCAATTAATGATATCAATCCCATACTGAAACAAAGTGCTTTTGGAGAAATAGCGGTCAGAAACGGATTTTTAACTATCAATCAAGTTGAAAAGTGTTTGGAAGAACAAGCAATGGAGATGTACAACAAGTATAAGAAAGACGAGTAACATTTCACAAAGTTTCGCGAGCAAAGGAGGAACTCAGTGTGGCTGAAATAGCAAAACAAAGGCTCGGCAGACAATCAGAGCAACTATACAATGAAGAGCTTCACCGACTCTATAAATTGATTGAACATCTGGGAGCTAACCCAGAAGTTCTGGAAATAGGACCACAGAAAAACACTACTCCTGTTTCACATGGAGCTTTATGGCTGAACACAAAAGATGAGAGCCTTAATTATTTTGACGGAGAGCAGCAAATATGGAA
>SKHV01000308.1 GCA_007116765.1 Prolixibacteraceae bacterium
GTTTTCCAAACGCTTCCGGGTTGCAACTCGGTCATGCCCATTTGCAACTGGCAGGTATCTGCTACGGTATTGATTAGCAGCTGGTTGATTTGTCTTTCGTTGGCTGTTTCGCGCGAACCCAGTTTGAGCACGTTGGCATCGGCCAGGGTAATGCGCTTGCTGGGATATTCCTTATGCGCCGGAGCAGAATTGATATAGAAACGAGCGGGATTTTTGCCGTCGACCGACTCAAGCACCACATCTTTAGTACCGCGTCCAAGGTAAAGGGCATCTTTGAATCCCAATTCGTATGTTGCTCCGGCAGTACTCACTTTTCCGGCTCCACCTACGTTGATGACTCCCATTTCGCGGCGTTCGAGAAAATATTCCGCTTTTAAATCGTCAAAAGTATCAAGTTTCAAAGCTTTAGAAACAGGAACGGCACCACCCACTATGTAGCGATCGTATTGCGAATAGGTAAGCGATATTTGGTCATCGACCATCACTTTTTCAACCAGAAATTCATCGCGAATGCGCTGGGTATCGTAATTTTTAAAATCGGCAGGATGAACTGCATAACGGCTTTCTGTTTTTACTGTCATAACTTGTATTTTTTATGTGTTTATATTTTGTTTTTTATTGTTGATTCCCTGATGATTAATTGCGGTTTGAAGCTTACTGAGCTGGTGAATTTCTTTTCTTCTTTACTCTCGAGCCTATCGATTAGCATACGTGCCACACTTTGCCCCATATCTTCACCAAATTGCTCAAGTGTTGTGATTGAGGGCTCAAGGAATTCGGTAAAGGGTTCGTTGGCAAAACCTGCCAGTCCAATATCGCTGGGCACATTAATGCCACGTTTTTTAAGTACAAGCAATACCCCCAGTGCCGAATAATCGCTGGCCGAAAAAATTGCATCGGGGAGATTTCCCGAATCGCAAAGTTTTTCTGCAAACTGCTCGCCTTTGTCGCGGGTGAGGCAATCGTCGATTACCATTTCGGGACTTACTTCGAGGTCAGCTTCTTCCATTGCTTTCAGGTAGCCGGTGTAGCGGTGCTTGTAAACGTTTATATGCCTAGGCCCAGCAAGGTGCATTATTTTGTGGAAGCCCTGCTCAATAAGGTGTTTTGTAACTGCATAAGCACCGGCAAAGTTGTCGTTAACCACTCGGTCGGTGTCAAGTTCTTCCATTACCCGGTCGAAAAACAGCAAGGGTATTTCCTCGTCGATAGCTGCCTTGAAATGCTTTGTTGTTCGGGTGCCCGAAGCCACCGATACTATTATTCCGTCAACCCTGTTGTTGATGAGGGTTTGCAGGCTTTGTTGTTCGCTTTCAAAATCTTCGTTGGTTTGGCAAATCATGAGGTTATAGCCTGCCGGGTTAGTAATGGCTTCCATGCCGGCAATGGCATGAGAGAAAAAATGCCGGTTTATGCGGGGTATTATCACTCCGATAAGTTTCCCTTTTCCTCTGCGCAGGTTCGAGGCCAAATGGTTGGGGCGGTAATTCATTACGGCAGCGGTTTTTTGCACCAGTTCGCATGTTTTGACACTGATGCGCGGATGCTTTGCCAGCGCCCTGGAAATGGTTGAGGCCGACATATTTAGCTTTGCTGCAATATCGTGTATGGTTACTTTTTTACTTTCCACGGCACAAAGATAGGAATTTTTGTGCAATCGATTGTACTAAAAATAGAGATTTTACAATTTCATCTTATTCTATATTTAAATGGATGAAATAGAAGATGTTTCTTACTTGAAAGTGTATATAAATGCAGGAAGTAATGAGGCTGTTTAGAACCCATAAAATTTATGTTTGCCACAAAGGTTCAAAGGCACTAATATTCCACAAAAAGATCAATGTTAGCACATTATGTTATGTGTTCACTTTGTGTGTTTGTGTCTTCTTAGTGGCCTAATAAATGACTTTTTAGACAGCCTCGTTATGCAGTTTGTTAAATTTATTATTAATCGCTAATGATAAACCTGCCCGAATGACTTATTCCATTTTTATTTTCAATGCGGTACAGGTATAATCCATTGTTTAAACCGTTTCGGTGGAAAGTGTATTGATTTGAATTGGCTTCGTTATTAATGATTTCTTTGCGGGCAATTTTTCCGTTGCTGTTGAATACTACAAGCGATAACTGATCGCTGTCGGGTAATGAAAAAGAAATTGTAGCGGTTTTGTTCAATGGATTTGGATAAAATGAGGATTTTACTTGATCCTTTTTCAATGCATTCACGTTGTTGCTGGTAGTGGTGTCGACAAATTGTATGGTTGTAATTGAGCGCTTGGGTACTGTGAGTGTCGAAGCATCAAGTTCTCCAAGTAGATCACAATCCGTGTTTTCTGAAGTTTGGTAAATGTTTGAAATATCGTAGTTGAAATTTTCAAAGTTAATTGCAACTTCCCTTTCGTTTTGTATTGAACGATTAATGATTACTACTGATGTGGTATCGCCGGAAGGGTTAATAAAAGAAACTGCCGAAACATCGGTGTTGGGGAGTGTGGTTTCAACGCGTTTCCACCCTTTGTGAACAAAGGCTGAGAATTGCATAAATGCATAATATTTCTTAGTTTTGGTGTATCCTTTTGTATTACTCCATCGGTTTCTGTCCCAAGGGAAGTCGAGGCTAACAAGGCCGCCATTTTCCCAAATAAGATCCCAATAGTAATACGATACTACATTTGCATCGACAAGCGACTTGTAGATTAAGCCTGAAATGTTGAACCAATCGCTTCTTTCGTATTCGGTTTGATGATAAGGAAGCTCAGGTGCAAGATTCCCGGCAGTTTTAATTTCGCTTGTTGCCCATGGATTATCAGGGTCAACACCATGATACAGGTGAAATGCCACACCGTCAATTAACGACTTGTCGAGATGCAGCAAATAGTTTCTAAGTGAATTGTATCCTACTCCAATAGGCTCGGGTCCCAATATTTGAGGAATATGCTCGCGCTGCGAAATTTTTGCATGAAAAGCCTCAAGCGCCTTGTTGTATCCTGCAATAGTATCTTCGGCATTTACACGCTCAAAAGGATGGAAACGGCACGATTCCCAAGTTGCAGTATAGTCGGGTTCGTTTTGTATGCTTACATAAGTAGGATAAACGCCATTTGCTTCGTAATGATTGAGCGAAGCATCCCACCATTCGGCAAAGCCTTCATAATCGAAAGTTACATTACCATTTTCATCAACAGTGTACTTTAATGTTCCACCATTGCTACGGTCGTTGTTGCTTTTCAAATA